>NZ_JAAGPK010000385.1:0-946 GCF_017104685.1 Burkholderia sp. Tr-20355
TACCGTCTGCCCGCGCAGCCGGAACGCCTGCGTCACGTACGTGAAGTTTTCCGAATGGCCGGCGAACAGCAGCCCGCCCGGCTTCACGAGCGGCTCGAAGCGCGACAGCACCTGCCCCTGCGTCGGCTTGTCGAAATAGATCATCACGTTGCGGCAGAAGATCGCGTCGAACGGCTTCGCGATCCCGTAGTCCGCATCGGTCAGGTTCAGTTGCTCGAAACGGATCATCGCGCGCAGCTCGGGGCGCACCTTCACGCGGCCTGACTGCGGACCCGTGCCTTTCAGGAAGAAGCGCTTGAGCCGCTCCGGCGACAGGTGCTTGACCTGGTCGTACGTGTAGATGCCGGCCTCCGCCTTCGCGAGCACCTGCGTGTCGAGATCGGTCGCGAGGATCGACGCGCCGCGCGCCGCCGATTCGCCGAGTGCCTCGATCAGCGTGATCGCGATCGAATACGGCTCCTCGCCGGTCGACGCCGCCGAGCACCAGACCGACACCGGCGCCGGGCGCCCTTTCACGAAATCCGACAGGATCGGGAAATGGTGCGACTCGCGGAAGAACGCGGTCAGGTTGGTCGTCAGCGCGTTGGTGAACGCTTCCCACTCGAGCGGATCGTCCTCCTGCTCGAGCAGGTCGAGGTAGTCGCGGAACGTGTCGAGGCCGCGCGCACGCAGCCGCCGGGCGAGACGGCTGTACGCCATGTCGCGCTTGTGCTCGGACAGCGAGATCCCCGCGCGTTGATGGATCAGCGCGCGAATGCGTGCGAAATCCGCGCCCGTGAACGCGAAGTCGCGCCCCGGATCCCCTGCGCGAGGCGAGGCATCCGGTGCATCGGGTCGAAACGGCGCGCGCGCGTGCGACATGGCTTAGAAGGTCTCCCAGTCGTCGTCGGACGCGCCGGCCGCCGCCAGCGCCGGCTTCTCGCCGTTCAGCGCCGGGCGCACGAGC
>NZ_JAAGPK010000386.1:0-1064 GCF_017104685.1 Burkholderia sp. Tr-20355
CGTCCGCCCTGCCGTTCTCGCGCATCGTCATGCCACCGGCTGCGCCGCGTCGACGGCATCGCGCCGCACGCGCGCCCGGCTTGCCGCGGGCATCGCGTCCGGGCGGACGAAATTCTGCACGCGCAGCAAGCGGCGCACGTCGTTCGCGCGCGAATGCGGATCGAAGTGCCGCGTGAGGCCCGCGACCAGCGTCGATGCCTGCCCGGTACGTCCGCGCTCGATCAGGTGATCGGCGAGATCGAGCGTGCTGCGCAGCGCCCACATCGCGGCGCCCTGCGCGTTCGCGGTCTGGATGGCCAGCTGCAGATGACGATGGCCGTCCGCTTCGTATGCCGCCGCGAGACTCGCGGTGGCGGTGCGCGCCTGTTCGAGCGTCGCCACGCCCCTGACGCGCAGCAGTTCGGGCACGAACAGATGTTCGCCGTGCGCGCGGCAGCGCGCGAGCGTCGCGTCGAGCCGGGTGCGCGCCTCGGCCGCGCGGCCGGTGCGCGCGAGTCCTTCCGCATGCGCGGCGGTCAACGGCGCGAGCAGGCGCCGGAAGCCGCTTGCCTCGAGGCGCCGCAACGCGGGTTCGAGCCGCGCGAGCCCCGCGCCCGGATGGCCGGTCTGAATGTCGAACTGTCCCGTCAGGCATTCCGCATGGGTACGCCAGATGTCGAACCCGTGCGTGTCGGATACCGATCGCAGCGTCGCGAGATAGTCGGTCGTCGCGTCGTGGTCGCCGTAGCGCATGGCGATCGGCACGGCAGCCGTGCCGAGCACGAAGCACAGCGCCAGGGCCGACGGGCCGCGGCGCGCGCCCTCCACCGCTTGCGCGGCCAGCCGCATCGCGTGCTCGGGGTCGCCCTGCAGCCACGCGAGCCGCGTGAGCATCGTGCCGCCGAACGTCGCCATGTCGACACCCAGCGCCGCCTGCGCGCACCGCGGCTCGCCCGCGCCGGCCAGTTCGGCCGTCGCTGCCTCCAGCCGCTCCCCCGCCTGCGCGTGCCCCCCGCAGTAATCCAGCCCCGTCGCCACCATCGCGTCCCCCCGCCGGCCCCGCCCCCCGCCCCCCGCCCCGCTCC
>NZ_JAAGPK010000387.1:0-824 GCF_017104685.1 Burkholderia sp. Tr-20355
TCTGGCCGTCGCGCATGCCGCGCTGCGCGCCTTCCGCGCCGGGCGGGTGGTGCCGGCCGATCAGGCCGCGCCGGAATACGTGCGTGACAAGGTCGCGCAGACGACCGCCGAGCGCGTCGCGGCACGGGCCGCGCAGACGGGCGGAGCGAAGGGATGACAGGGGTTTTGCTGAGCGACCGCTATCTCACGCCGATGACGGACGCCGATCTCGACGAGGTCGTCGCGATCGAGCACGTCGCGTACGAATTCCCGTGGAGCCGCGGCAACTTCGAGGATTCGTTGCGCAACGGCTACCTGGGCGTGTGCCTGCGGCACGTGACGGGGACGCTCGTCGGCTATTGCGTGCTGATGCCCGTGATCGACGAGATGCACCTGCTGAACCTGTGCGTCGCGCCGGCCGCGCAGCACGCGGGCGCGGGCCTTGCGCTGCTGCGCGAGGCCGTGCGCATTGCGCGCGCGGAGCGGCTCGACGGGGTGCTGCTCGAGGTGCGGCCGTCCAATCCGCGTGCGATTCATCTGTACGAACGGTTCGGCTTCATGACGATCGGCCGCCGCAAGAACTACTATCCGGCGAAGCATCGCAGCCGGGAGGACGCGATCGTGATGCGTCTGACGCTGAACAAGGACGAGGGGAACGCGCATGGCATGGGCTGAAGCGGCGCTCGAGGAACTGGGCCTCGCGCAGATCTGGGTGCGACGCGGGCAGCGCGCGGATAACGGTGCGGCGGCCGAAGCGCCCGTTCTTGCGCAAGCCGGGGCGGACGACGGGGTGTCCGCCGCCGCGGCCGAGCGGCCGGGACGCACGGCGCGCCCGCAGGTACAAG
>NZ_JAAGPK010000388.1:0-935 GCF_017104685.1 Burkholderia sp. Tr-20355
TCGCTGGCCCAGCGCGCGCCCGAGCGACGCCGGCAGCCAGCGGCGCCAGTTGGTTTGTTCGACCTCGCGCTGACCGGCCCGCGCGAGCATCGCGCCGGACAGGTCGACGCCGAACACGGGCGCTTCCGGAAAGCGCGCGCGCAGCGCCGGCAGATCGTCGCCCGGGCCGCAGCCGGCATCGAGCACGGCCGTGGGGCTCACCTTGATGTATTCGAGACGCTCGTTCATCCGCTGCGCGATCTCGCGCGGCAGGAACGCGACCGCGTCGAAGGTGGCGGCACGGCGGTCGAAGATCCGCCGCAGGCGCCTGGCGTCATTGGCCGGACGGCCGGTTGGAGTCGAAGCTGGGGACATGTCGGGCACACTGGCGAAGAGCCCGAAGTATACTCGCTCGCCCCGGAAGCTTCATTGAGACGGGGTGGCAGGAGTGTTGCGATGACCCGCAGTTCCGCCGGACGCACGATGCGCGTCGTTTTGTCGCAGGTTCGCATGCTGGCGGCGAAAGTCGCCGCGGTCGCGCTGCCGAATCGCTGCGCGCTGTGCGGCAATTTGTCACACGCCGTGATCTGCGACGCTTGCGACGCCGCGTACTGGAATGAAGCGCGATTGCGCTGCGACGCCTGCGCGCTGCCGCTGGGTGTCGGGCAGCCGCGTTCGCGCGGCGGCCGCCGCACCGGTGCCGGCCATCCGGCTGCGTATCGATGCGATGCGTGCCGCACTGCCCCGCCGCCGTTCGATGCGACGCTCGCGCTCGCGGATTACCGCGCGCCGCTCGACGGGTTGGCACGCGGCCTGAAGTTTCACGCGCGGCTCGCACTCGGCGCCGAATTCGCGACGCGGCTCGCGCGGCTGGTCGACGATACACGCGGCGCGGGCCATTTCGACCGGGTCGCGCCGGTGCCGCTGTCGCACCGGCGGCTCGTCGCGCGCGGCAA
>NZ_JAAGPK010000389.1:0-233 GCF_017104685.1 Burkholderia sp. Tr-20355
TTATCACTCTATACTGCACCTACACAGTGCTCATCTTATAATAACGATGTGTCATGCAGCAGATACGTCTTGAACATCCATATATTAGTTTCTCACACATACTGCCATGATAGTTCTGTGGATCTCGACAGACACAGCTCGACATAGAACTTGTTTCATGCTTTATATTACTACCAGTATTTTTTTATTTTAATTACCCATCTATTATTTTTTTTTTTTTTTTTTTTTTTTTT
>NZ_JAAGPK010000390.1:0-714 GCF_017104685.1 Burkholderia sp. Tr-20355
TACGTTGCGCGCGCTGCCTGACGCGTTAGCGGCCCGGTTCCGCGCCCGCTACGAGCAGGCGCTGCTCGGGCTGCTGCGCGCAGAGCGCGGCGCGCCCGACGCGGCGCTGGACGAACTCGATGCGATGCAGGTCGCGCTCGCCGACGACGGGCCGTACGATTTCTGGCGGCTCGCGAACGCGTGCCTGCGCGCGCTGCGCGCAAGCGGCGCGCCCGAGCTGAAACGCTTTCTTGCGCGGACCAACCTGCTGCTCGCCGAACAGGTGCGGGGCCGGCGCAGCGCGCCGCCCGAGCTCGTGCGCGAGACGGTGGCGCTGCTGTGGCGCGATTTCGCGCTGTTCGGCGCCGCGGCCGAGGACGTCGCGCTCGTCGAGGTGCTGCACGACTACGGGCTGACGGTCGACTGGCATGTCGCCGGCACGCCGGCGTCCGAGGCGTTGTGGGAAGCCGATGCCGCGCGGGCCGAGCACGATGCGGTCGCCGTCGCGCCGACCCGCGCGCTCGGCGTCGTGACCGTCAACGCGCATGCGTACGAGGATTTCCTGCAGACGGCCGATGCGTCGATGGCCGACCTCGCCGCCGACCCGGCCAGAGCCGACGCAGGCGCCGCCTGGCACGCGTCCGGCGCCGCCTACCGGGTCGGGACGGCCGCGTGCGCGCTCGGGCTCGGCCACGCGGCACTGCTGGCCGATACGCTCGGCCTCGCATGGCGCCG
>NZ_JAAGPK010000391.1:0-855 GCF_017104685.1 Burkholderia sp. Tr-20355
CAACCCGCCGCGCGCTGCGGCGCGGTGGCGGCCACCGCCCAGCCGACACCGCGCCGCAGCGCGCGGCGGGTTTCGGGCGGCAGACACTGCAAACGTTTGAGCGACTTCATCATCGTGCGGCCTCCTCGCCCGCGGCATCGCGTTCGCGCCACAGCCGCGCATACAGGCCGCGCGCGGCCAGCAGCGCGGCATGCGTGCCGCGCTCGACGATGCGGCCGCGATCCATCACGAGGATCTGGTCCGCGTGCCGGATCGCGTCGAGATCGTGGCTGACGATCACGCGCGTGCGCCGGTCGCCGCGCAGCGCATTGCGCAACGCGCGCGCGGTTTGCGGATCGAGCGCCGAGCCCGGTTCGTCGAGCAGCAGCAACGGCGCGGGCGACAGCAGCGCGCGCGCGATCGACAGGCGTTGCAGTTCGCCGCCGGACAAACGCACGTCGCGCCCGCACACGCAGTCGTAGCCGCCCGGCAACGCGTCGATGCGTTCGTCGAGACAGGCCGCGCGCGCGGCGGCGCGAATCGCGTCGCGATCGGCATCGGGCCGGTAGAGCGCGATGTTCGCGGCAATCGACACGTCGAGCGCGGTGGCTTGCTGGAACACCATCGCGACCTGCGCACGCCGCGTATCCGGCGCGAGCAGCCGCAGATCGGCACCGCCGAGCCGCACCGTGCCGCGATCCGGATCCATGAAGCGCGCGAGCAGCATCAGCAGCGTGCTCTTGCCCGCGCCCGACGGCCCGACGATCGCGGTGACCGCGCCGGCCGCGATCGTCGCGTCGATGTCGTGCAGGATCGGCGTGCCGTCGAGGTCGACACTCACGCCGCGCAGTTCGACCGACGCATCGCGCGGCACCT
>NZ_JAAGPK010000392.1:0-933 GCF_017104685.1 Burkholderia sp. Tr-20355
TTGCGCGGCGTTTGGGCGCCGCTGCGTCGTTTTCTAGCCTGCGCGTGCCGGTGCGCAGGAAACGCCGACGCGCAGGCGCCGCGCGAAACGATCGTTTTTCGGCCCCCGGCGCGGGGCCTGGAGGAGGCAGGATGAAGGTTGCGCGTACGCGCGCTCAGGCAGCGGGCGACGAAGTGGCGGGCGTCGGCATTCCGCGCACGCCGGTTGCGATCGAGGCGGCCGATGCGGCACGCGCCGCGTTGCCGGCCGCGCTCGCCGATCATGCGGGACGCGTGTTCGTCCTCGCGTCGCTCGCCGCGCGTCGCGCGGGCGAACCGTGCGACGCCGATGCGCTGTTCGTGGCCGCGATGTACGCCAACATGGGGTTGAGTTACGCGTACTGCCGTTCGACCGCGCGATACGAAGTCGACGGCGCGGATGCGGCGCGCGCGCTGCTGCTTCGGCATCGCCGGCCGCGGCGCATGCGCGACGACGTGTGGTATGCGATCGCGCTGCATACCACGCCGGGCGTGGCCGCCCGCGTATCGCCGCTCTCGCGCGCGCTGGCGGCGGCCGTCTCGACGGACCTGATGGCAACCGATTTCGACGCGTACACGCTGCAGGAGCGCGACGCGCTGCTCGCCGCTTACCCGCGCGACGGCGGTTTCGCGGAAGCCTTCCTCGAAGCGGTCGCGCGCGGCGTCGAACATCGGGCGCCGTCGACGTTCGGCAACGTGGCGAGCCACGCAATGGCGCTCCATACCACGCCGGGCGTGGCCCCCCGCGTATCGCCGCTCTCGCGCGCGCTGGCGCCGGCCGTCTCGACAGACCTGATGGCAACCGATTTCGACGCGTACACGCTGCAGGAGCGCGACGCGCTGCTCGCCGCTTACCCGCGCGACGGCGGTTTCGCGGAAGCCTTCCTCGAAGCGGTCGCGCGCGGCGTCGAACATC
>NZ_JAAGPK010000393.1:0-588 GCF_017104685.1 Burkholderia sp. Tr-20355
TGTGTGCGGCGCGACGCGGCGGCGGCGGTCGCCGCGATCGTCGCGCGGTGGCCGCGCATCGACGTGCTGGTCAACAATGCGGGGCTGACCGGCCGCGTCGGTTCGGATACCGAAGCGGGCGAGGCCGAAGCCGTGTGGGATACCGTGCTCGACGCGAACCTGAAAAGCCTGTTCCTGACGACGATGGCCGTGCTGCCGCACCTGGCCGACCGTGACGCGCGGATCGTCAACATCGGCTCGATCGCGGCGCGCGCCGGCAGCCTGCTGCCGGGCGGCCTTGCCTATGCCGCCGCGAAGGCCGGTGTCGAGGGATTCACCGTTGCGCTCGCGCGCGAACTCGGGCCGCGCGGCATAACGGTCAATACGGTTGCGCCCGGCTATATCGCCGACACGCGTTTCTTCGGCGACGGCGGCGTCGCGCCGGCCATCGCGGCGGCGATCCGCGAGCAGACGCCGGTTGGCCGCGCCGGACATCCGGACGACATCGCCGATGCGGTCGCGTGGCTCGCCGGGCCGCGCGCGTCGTTCGTCACGGGCGCGACGGTGGCGGTAAACGGCGGCTGGCGCGTCGGGTGACGCACACGGCGC
>NZ_JAAGPK010000394.1:0-240 GCF_017104685.1 Burkholderia sp. Tr-20355
TGGAAAAAAAAAAACATCCAAAATCACATAACCTAGGGCATCTCATCCCGTTGATAATTGTTCGCCTCACTTCCACCAAACCGTCGACAATTCCGTCGCTTCACTCTGTACTCACACCCCACGTCCCTCTGAGATCTGACTTTTATCTTTTCACTATAACTCCCTCTCCGCCAGCATGTACCTTCTTTCACCTCGCTTCTGTCCCTCTCCTCGCCACTCCTTCCGCCTCCCTCAGCTCCA
>NZ_JAAGPK010000395.1:0-993 GCF_017104685.1 Burkholderia sp. Tr-20355
TGGACACGTCGCGCCTGCTCACGCTCGACCGGCTGGCGGCGCTGCTCGCCGGGTTCGAGCGCGCGTTCGCGAGCCGGGCGCTGCTCGACCGGCCGGAGCCGCCGCCTTCGCGCGTGCGCTATGCCTTTCACCACGATCCGGTGCTCGCGTGGCACAACGGGATCCGCGCGTTCATCGCGGTGCTGGCCGCATCGGCGATCTGGATCGTCACGGCGTGGCCGTCGGGCGCCGGCTTCGTCGCGATCACGGCCGTGGTCGGCGCGCTGTTCTCGACGCGGCCGAACTCGGTGCGCGCGGCCGTCGGTTTCCTGAAAGGCACGGCATGCGCGGCGGCCGCCGGCGTCGTCTGCAACTTCGTCCTGTTGCCCGCGGTGTCGGGCTTCGAGATGCTCGCGACCATCCTCGGCGTGTTCCTGGTCGCCAACGGCGTCGCGATGCGTCATCCGCGCACGGCCGCGATGGGCAGCGCATTCGCGATCTTCTTCTGGAATTTCACGTCGCCGGACAATACCGCGCGCATCGGCGATGCCGCGTTCCTGAACAGCGCGCTCGCCACCATGCTCGGCATCGCGTTCGGCGCGCTGATCTTCGCGCTGGTGTTTCGCGGCGATCCCGGCACGAGCCGGCGGCGGCTGCATCGTGCGGTGCGCCGCGACCTGGCCGGCATCGCACGCGACCCGCGTGCCTGGTCGGAGAGCGTGTGGCTGAGCCGGACGGCCGACCGTCTCGCGCGCGAACTCGGTTTCGCGGGCAGCCTGCCGCAGACGCTGATCGAGCGCGACATGCGCGACCTGCTCGCGATCTGGGGAATCGGCGACAGCCTGCTGTCGCTCGCCGCACTGGCCTCGCGCGAGCCGACCGTGCGCCGCGTGGCGGAAGTGGGCGCGGACGCCGTGACGACCGCGACGGGCGAACGGCTCGCGAGCGACATCACGATCTGGGCGGCCGGCGTCGCGGGCCCCGCGATCCTGCGGGACATCGGCGACCTCGCGC
>NZ_JAAGPK010000396.1:0-761 GCF_017104685.1 Burkholderia sp. Tr-20355
TCCGCAGCCGGTCGCGCGAGCGTGTCCTGTTCGTCGAGCTGGCGCGCACGTCGACGCGCGGCGACGTGCTCGCCGCGCTCGCCGCCGGGCTCGGGATCGCGCCCGGCGTCGACACGTACCGGGCGCCCGCCGTCGAGCGCATCGGCGAAGCGCTCGCCGATGCGCGCTGCCTGCTCGTGCTCGACAACGCCGAACATATCGTCGACGTGGTCGCGGATCTCGCCGACACGCTGACCGCGGGCGCGGGTTCGCTGCGCGTGCTGGCGACCAGCCGCGAGCCGCTGCATATTTCGGCCGAAGCCGTGGTGCGCGTGAGCCCGCTCGCGGTGCCGGACAGCGGCGCGGCGGACGACGCGATCGTCCGCAGCCCGGCGGTCGAACTGTTTCTGGAACGGGTGCGCGCGGCCGCGCCCGATTGCCGGATCGACGCCGCCGGCATGCGGCTGATCGCCGACATCTGCCGGCGCCTCGACGGGCTGCCGCTCGCGATCGAGCTGGCGGCCGCGCGGGTGGCGACGCTCGGCCTCGCGGTCGTCGCGTCGCGCCTCGACGACCGCCTGAACCTGCTGACGGGCGGGCTGCGGTCGGCGCTGCCGCGTCACCAGACGCTGCGCGCGACGTTCGACTGGAGCTACGTGCTGCTGGAGCCGGCGGCACGCGCACTGTTTCGGCGCATGGGGTGCTTCGTCGGCCCGTTCACGTTCGATGCGGCGCGCGCCGTCGCGGCCGACATGATCGCCGTGCTCGGCGAACTGGTCGCG
>NZ_JAAGPK010000038.1:0-60193 GCF_017104685.1 Burkholderia sp. Tr-20355
TGGCCCGCCAGCGATGCGCAGCCGCTCGCCGCCGCGCCGCGGGACGACAACCACCGTGCGACGGCCCCCGCGAAAGCGGCGGACGCCGGCACCGCTCATTAACGGAGAAAGGCATGCAATTCGACAAGCGCGCCTGGCTCGACAAGATCAAGCAGATGTTCGCGGGCTTCGACCGCCCGCTCGCCCTCATCGTGTTCCTGCTGCTGTGCGTCGGCATCGTCACGCTGTACAGCGCATCGATCGACATGCCGGGCCGCGTCGAGGATCAGCTGCGCAACATCCTGCTGACCTTCGTGCTGATGTGGGTGATCGCCAACATTCCGCCGACCACGCTGATGCGCTTCGCGGTCCCGCTCTATACGTTCGGGGTCGCGCTGCTGGTTGCGGTCGCGCTGTTCGGGATGACCAAGAAGGGCGCGAAGCGCTGGCTGAACGTCGGCGTCGTGATCCAGCCGTCCGAAATCCTCAAGATCGCGACACCGCTGATGCTCGCGTGGTACTACCAGCGCCGCGAGGGCGGGCTGCGCTGGTACGACTTCGTCGCCGCGTTCGGGATCCTGATGGTTCCGGTCGGGCTGATCGCGAAGCAGCCCGACCTCGGCACGGGCCTGCTCGTGTTCGCGGCAGGCTTCTTCGTGATCTACCTCGCCGGCCTGTCGTTCAAGCTGATCGTGCCGGTGCTCGTCGCGGGCGTGATCGCGGTCGGCTCGATCGCCGTGTTCGAGGAGCGCATCTGCCAGCCGGACGTGCAGTGGCCGCTGATGCACGATTATCAGAAGCACCGCGTGTGCACGCTACTCGACCCGACCTCCGACCCGCTGGGCAAGGGCTTCCACACGATCCAGGCCGTGATCGCGATCGGCTCGGGCGGCGTGCTCGGCAAGGGCTATCTGAAAGGCACGCAGGCGCACCTCGAATTCATTCCCGAAAAGCACACCGACTTCATCTTCGCGGTGTTCTCGGAGGAATGGGGGCTCGTCGGCGGGCTCGTGCTGCTGACGCTGTACATGGCGCTGATCGCGCGCGGGCTCTACATCGCCGCGCAAGGCGCGACGCTGTTCGGCCGCCTGCTCGCGGGCTCGCTCACGCTCGCGTTCTTCGTCTACGCGTTCGTCAACATCGGGATGGTGAGCGGCGTGCTGCCGGTCGTCGGCGTGCCGCTGCCGTTCATGAGTTACGGCGGCACCGCGCTCACGACGCTCGGCATCGCGATCGGGATGATCATGAGCGTCGGGCGGCAGCGGCGGCTGATGAAGAGCTGACCGCGCGGCCTGCCCCGCGGTCGAGGAAAACGGCGCTCCGGGGCGCCGTTTTTCATGGAACGGACCACAACGCCGCGTGCGCTCATGGCGGCGGCGCGTGCGGCCCGCCCGGCTCCGCCGCGCCGCCCGGTGCCGGCCCCTGCGACTTCAGCCGCGCGCTCAGCTCCTTGAATTTCAGCCCGGCCGTCTCGTCGCCCTGCGCGGCCGCCGCCGCGTAATACGCCCGCGCGATGTTCAGGTTCTGCGCGACGCCGTCGCCGCCGCGCTCGTAGAACGACGCGGTCACGTACTGCGCGGTCGGCTCGCCGGCGTCGGCGGCCTGCTTGTACCACCCGAACGCCTGCCGGTTGTCGCGCGGCGTGCCGCGCCCGTCGAGGAACTGGTTCGCGAGCGACAGCTCGGCCTGCACGTGCCCCTGCTTCGCCGCCCGCAGGAACCAGCGATGCGCTTCGGCCGGGTCGCGCGCGACGAACTCGCCGTCGTCGAACATCCGGCCGTACACGTATTGCGCATGCGACATGTTCGCGTCGGCCGCGCGCTTCAGCCAGCGCAACCCTTCGTCGACGTTCGCGGTCACGCCCTCGCCCGTCAGCAGCATCATCGCGTAGTTGAATTGCGCGAGACGATCGCCGCGCTCGGCCGCGTCGTGGAACTGCACCAGCGCCGCGCGATAGTCGCCGGCGTTGTAGTCCGCGACCGCCGACTGCGTCTCGCGCGACGGATCGGGCTTCGCTTGCGGCGTGCCCTGCGCGGCCGCCGCGATACACAGGGCCCACAGGCCGACCATCACGCCGATCCGCGCGCGCACGCCGCATTCACCGCTGCCGCCGTTCATGACCGTACCTCCTGCAATGCCTGCCGCGTCGCGCGCAACAGCCAGCTCACGTCGGCCGACACCGTGATCATCCGGTAGCCGGCCTCGCGGTACTGGCGCGCGGCCGCCGTGTCGCCGGCGAAGATGCCGACCGCGACGCCGGCCTGCCGGCCGGCCGCCAGCACGCGTGCCATCGCGGTTTCGACGTCCGGGTGGCGGATGTCGCCGAGATGCCCGAGGCTCGCCGCGAGATCGGCCGGGCCGACGAACAGGCAGTCGATGCCCGGCGTCGCCGCGATCCGCTCGACTTCGTCGACACCGCGCGCCGATTCGATCTGCACGATCACCGCGACCTGCGCGTTCGCCGTCTGCACGTAATCGCGGCGCATGCCGAATGCCGCCGCGCGCACCATGCCCGCGACGCCGCGCAGCCCGTCGGGCGAATCGGGCGACGGATAGCGCGTGAGCCGCACCGCGTGCGCGGCTTCGTCGGGCGTCTCGATGCCGGGGAACATCAGCGTGCGCGCGCCGGCGTCGAGCGCGCGCTTCACGAGCCACGGCTCGCGCGCCGGCACCCGCACGACGGGCTCGCTCGGCAGGTGGGCGGCCGCGATCGCGCGCAGCTGCGAGGCCACGTCGCGGCTGTCGTTCGGCGCATGCTCCATGTCGATGCAGAGCCAGTCGTAGCCGGCATGCGCAAGCGCTTCCGCGGCCGACTCGCTGCCGAGCGACAGCCACAGGCCGTACAGCGGATCGTCGCCATCACGCAGGCGTTGTTTGAGGGAATTGGTGAGCGTGCTCATCGATACGGCCTCCTGGACGGAACGGCAATCGAACGGGACAAGCAACAGGCGAGGCGGGACGCAACCCGTCGTGCAGTGCGGCACGGCGGCGGCACCAGGATCGCCCCTGGAATCGTTAGTCGGCGACAGGCAGCCGATCTGACAGCGCATGCCGTACGACGGCGCACGGGCATCGTGTCGGGTGCCACTCGACGATCATAGCGCGCGGTTACGTGGAATGTGGGAACAGGCGGGATGCGGCGCCGGCGCGGGTCGAAGCCGCACGGCATGGTGACGGGCAGCCCGCACCGGCCGGCGCGGGCTGCCGGGAAGGAAAATCAGCGGCCGGGCTGGCGCTCGACGTCGGCCCAGCAGTTCGGCGTTTCGTACAGCCGCACGCGCTCGAGGCGCAGGTTCACGCCGTAGTGCGCGTCGTACACGTTCGCGAGGAGGTCGAACGCGATCGCGGCGAGGTTCTCGACGGTCGGGATCCGGTCGATCACGACGGTCTTGTGGTCAGCCATCTGCTCGAGGAACGAGCGCACGACCTCGTCGCGCGCATAGACCAGGAACGCGTGATCCCACTTGCTGACGAGGTGCTCCATCGCGAGCGCCTTCACGTCGGCGAAATCCATCACCATGCCGCGGTCGGGCGCCCCCTCGGTATCGACGAGATCGCCGCGCAGCGTGATTTCGAGCACGTAGCGATGGCCGTGCAGGTTCCTGCACTGGCTGCGGTGATCGGGGATGCGGTGGCCCGCGTCGAATTCGAGTTTTCGGGTAATCAGCACGATGTCAAAAGCCGGGGCTCAGGGAATGTTCAGATATTTGTGGGTCTGCATCGACAGCCGCCACTGCGGATGACGCTTGCACCAGTCGATCGCGAGTTTCGTATTGAGGTCGCGCGACGGGCCGTCCATCGGCTGGACCAGGAAGTACTCGAAGTCGAGCTTCGCATAGTCGGCCAGCCGCTGGTTGTCCTGGGGGATCACGACCTTCAGCTCGTTGCCCTTCGTGACGACGAGCGGCGCGTCGGCCTTCGGGCTCACGCAGATCCAGTCGATCGATTCGAGCACCGGCAGCGAGCCGTTGGTCTCGATCGCGATCTCGAAGCCGGCCGCGTGCAGCGCGTCGACGAGCGGCTGGTCGAGCTGCAGCATCGGCTCGCCGCCCGTGCAGACGACGAAGCGGTGCGCCTCGCCCTCCGGCCACAGGCCGGCGATCGTCGCGACGAGCGCATCGGCGTCCTTGAACTTGCCGCCGTTCTCGCCGTCGGTGCCGACGAAGTCGGTATCGCAGAAGCGGCACACGGCCTCCGCACGATCCTCTTCGCGGCCCGACCACAGGTTGCAGCCGGCGAACCGGCAGAACACGGCCGGCCGGCCCGCATTCGCGCCCTCGCCCTGCAACGTGTAGAAAATTTCCTTGACCGCGTAAGTCATCGTGCTTCGTCCGGCTCGCGCCGCTCGTTGTCGATCAGAATCCGTTATTCGTGCGGCGCTGCCGGCGCATCCGCGTCACAGCGGCGCTTCGGTCACCCGCTCGCCCTTCAGGTAAGCCTCGTAGCCGCGCTTGCGCAGCTTGCAGGCCGGGCACTCGCCGCAGCCGAAGCCCCAGTCGTGCAGTTCCGCGCGCTCGCCCACGTAGCACGTGTGCGTCTCGACGCGGATCAGTTCGACGAGCGCTTCGCCGCCGAGCTGCTCGGCCAGTTGCCAGGTCTGCGCCTTGTCGAGCCACATCAGCGGCGTCTCGAGCACCATGCGCGTATCCATCCCGAGATTCAGCGCAACCTGCAGCGCCTTCATCGTGTCGTCGCGGCAGTCGGGATAGCCCGAGAAATCGGTCTCGCACATCCCGCCGACCAGTACGCGCAGCCCGCGGCGATAGGCGATCGCCGCGGCGATCGTCATGAACATCAGGTTGCGGCCCGGCACGAACGTGTTCGGCAGGCCGTTCGCCGTCGTCTCGATCTCGATCGTGCGCGTCATCGCGGTATCGCTGATCGCGCCGAGCACCGACAGGTCGATCATGTGATCGTCGCCGAGCCGGTCCGACCATGCGGGAAAATCGCGCTTCAGCGCTTCGCGCACGCCTTCGCGACATTCGAGCTCGACGATATGGCGCTGGCCGTAATCGAAGCCGAGCGTCTCGACCGTCTGGTAGCGTTCGAGGGCCCATGCCACGCACGTGGCCGAGTCCTGCCCGCCGGAAAACAACACGAGCGCGCCGTCTTTAGCGTCTGTCCGAGTCACCGTGATACTCCGTGAATGTGTAGGCTCGCGTCGCGCTCCGACCCTGGGCCGGCTGCCGCCGGGCGGCCCGACGCGGCCGGCCCGCGCCGGCTCGACCAGTATAGGCAGCGCGGTCGGCCGCGAACGCGGCGGCGCGCTTATACCGTCCATCGCGCAGCATCATTGCCGCATGCCGCGGCGGCGTGCGCTTCGCAGCCTGCCGTGCGCGTGAAGCGATGCGCTAAGTCATTGAGCGGGCACGGATTTTATCATGCCCCTGCGAATGCTGCCGGCCACGCCGCCCACGACACGCGATACCCACCACAAACGAAAAACCCCAAGAACCTTCCGATTCTTGGGGTTTTAAATGCTGGTGGCCTGGGACGGAATCGAACCATCGACACGCGGATTTTCAATCCGCTGCTCTACCAACTGAGCTACCGGGCCAACGAAGAATGAAAGTATATCGAGCTATTCGTACCTGAGCAAGTGCTTTCACAAAATATTTTTATACGGCGCCTTCGGTCGGCTTCTTGCCGAGCTCGACGCCGAGCTGCTTGAGCTTGCGGTACAGGTGCGTGCGCTCGAGGCCCGTCTTCTCCGCGACGCGCGTCATGCTGCCGTTCTCTCGCGCGAGGTGATATTCGAAGTACGCGCGCTCGAACGCGTCGCGCGCTTCGCGCAACGGGATGTCGAACGGGATCGCGGCCGTCTGGCCCGCCAGGCCGAGTGCCGATGCCATGTCGTCGCCGAGCGTCGGCAGCGCGGCCGCGGACGCAACCGCCGCGGGCCCTGCGGCCTGTCCGGCGCCGGCCTTCGCCGCCGCGTTCGCCGACACCGGCGCCGCGCCGCGGGCGAGGCCGTGCTCGACGGACTTCAGCAGCTTCTGCAGCGCGATCGGCTTCTCGAGGAAATCGAGCGCGCCGATCTTCGTCGCCTCGACGGCCGTATCGATCGTCGCGTGCCCGGACATCATGATCACGGGCATCGTCAGCAGCCCTTGCGCCGCCCACTCCTTGAGCAAGGTCACGCCGTCGGTATCGGGCATCCAGATATCGAGCAGCACGAGATCGGGCGCCTGATTCAGCCGGTATTCCCGCGCGGCCTGCGCGTTCTCCGCCGCCTCGACGACATGTCCTTCATCGCTGAGGATCTCCGAGAGCAATTCCCGGATGCCCATTTCATCATCTACCACCAGGATGGTTGCCATTTACGCTGCCTTTGTCTGCTCACTTGCTTTTGTCTTAGCGGGGGTCGCCCCGTCCTGTGCGCGATGTTCGGCGCCTGGCGTATCGCTTGCCATCTGCAGGAACAGGATCGACACCTGCGCACCCTCGACGGTCTCGCCGTGCATGCGATTGCGCAGATCGATCCGCGCGCCATGCTCGTCGACGATTTTCTTGACCGTGGCCAACCCGAGCCCCGTGCCCTTCGCCTTCGTCGTCACATAAGGCTCGAACGCGCGGGTCAAGATGCGTGCCGGAAAACCGGGCCCGTTGTCGGACACGGTAAGACGTACCGCGACGCGCGTTTTACCCTCGGCGTCGGGATCGCCATATTCTACTGTCTTGGTTTCGATCAACACACGCGGATGCGCGGACTCCGCGACCGAATCCTGCGCATTCTGCAGCAGGTTGTGAATCACCTGGCGCAGTTGCGTCGCGTCTCCGCGTATCACCGGCAGCGACGGCGCGAGCTCGGCGACGATCGGGCTCTTGCCTTCGCCGACACCATACAGCCCGAGCACCTCGCTCGCCAGTTCGTTCAACTGCAGGTTCGCGAGCACCGCCGGCGGCGTGCGCGCGTATTCGCGGAAATCGTCGACCATCCGCTTCATCGCCGCGACCTGGTTCACGATCATCGTCGCGCCGCGCTTGAGTACGTCCGCATCGGACGGCGCGAGCTTGTCGGACAGCTTCATCTGCAGCCGCTCGGCCGACAGCTGGATCGGCGTCAGCGGATTCTTGATCTCGTGCGCGAGCCGGCGTGCGACCTCGCCCCACGCGACCGACCGCTGCGCGGAAATCACGTCGGAAATGTCGTCGAACACGACGACGTAACCGGACGTCTGCGGATCGTCGGCCTGCCCTTCGACCGTCGACACGAGGCGCGTGCCGCGCACGAGCAGCGTCAGCGGATCGCTTTCGCCCGGCACCTCGATCGCGAACTGCTGCTGCCAGTGGCCGCGGTCGCCGCTGCCGCCGTCGGACGCCGCCTCGCGATCGGCGAACGCCTTGCGCACCATCGCGCCGAACCCCGCGGCCACGCCGATCCGGTCGAGCGTCGTGCCGATCATCGAGTTGAACGGCTGCCGGAAGATCCGCTCGGCGCCGCGATTGGCCGTCGTCAGCCGGAACTGGCGGTCGAGCACGAACACGCCGGCCGTCAGGTTCGCGAGGATGCTCTCGAGATACGTCTTCGAATGCTCGAGCGCGATGCGGTTCTTCTCGACCGCGAGCCGTGCCTCGGACAACTGCCGTGTCATCGCGTTGAACGACTGCGTGAGAAAGCCGAGCTCGTCGCGCGTCTTGATCTCGCGCTTCGGCGTGTAATCGCCTTCCGTGATCTCCTTCGTGCCCTGCGCGAGCAGGAACAGCGGCCGCGCGAGCTGCTGGCCGAGCGCGAGCGCGAGCATCATCGCGATGAAGGTCGCGAGGAACAGCGCGAGCGTCAGCGTGCCGATGTACATCTTGCGCAGCCCCGTGCGGCCGAGCGACTTTTCCTGGTACTCGCGGTAGGCGCGCTGCACGGCGTCCGCGTTGTGCGCGAGCGTCGGCGGCACCGGCTGCGTGAGCTGCAGGAAGCGCTCCGCCGGCTGCAGCAGCGACGTCGTCGCATCGGGAATCGGCCGCACCACGCGCAGCCGCAGCGCGCCCTTCGCGCCATGCGCGCGCGGGTCGCCGTCGACCTCGCCCTCGATCGCCGCGTACGCGCCGTGTTCGCGCGCCTGGCTCAGCATCAGCGGTGTCGGCAGGTCGTCCGGAATCAGCGCCGCGAAATTGCCCGACGCCTGCGCGACGATGTGCAGGTCGGGCGCCGCGCCCGAGCCGCCGCGGCTCGGCTCGACGATCGTCGCGTCCTGCACGCCGAACTGGTCGCGCAGCCGCAGCAGCGTGAGCGTCGTGCCGTTCGTGTTCGCGTCGACGCTCGCGAGCTGGTCGGACATCAGCCGCGCCTTCGTCTGCAGATCGGACAGCGATGCATCGAGCATCCCGCGGCCGAGGTTCAGGCCGGCCGTCAGCGCCGTCTCGACGTTCACGTCGAACCACGACTCGATACTGCGCGACACGAACTGGTACGACACGATGTAGATGATCCCGCCCGGCACCACGCCGACGAGCGCGAAGAACACCGCGAGTTTCGCGAGCAGCCGCGTGCCGAACTTGCCCTTCCTCAGGCGCACGACGATCATCCCGATCAGCCCGAGCACCACGAGCAGGAACACGAGCGCGACGACGATGTTCGTCGCGTACAGCCACGAGTAGTAGCGATCGAAGAACTCGGTGTTCGCGCTCGCGGCGGCGAGCAGCACGAGCAGCAGCAACGCGGTCAGCGCGACGGTCGAGACGATCACGCGAATGAGGAAGCTCTTCCCGCTGGCCGCGCGGCGCACTTTATTTAGCACGTTCGGTCACCGTGAAGTTGAAGCGCTTCCAGTCGGACCCGAGCGTCCAGTCGCGGTTGTTCACGGCATCGACCTGGAACGGCTTCGGCATCAGCGCCGTGTCGAGCTGCATCCGCACCGACGCCGTGTAGGTCTCGCCCGCGCGCACCTGGTTGCGGTCGATCACGTGCCACGACGTGATGTGCCGGATCACGGCGAGCGCGTCCTTCAGCGACGGGAAGCCGAGCTGCAGGCCGCCCGTCGACACGCGGTACTCGCGCGTGAGCGGCTGGAACGACAGGCGGATCGTCTGCGTCACCGCCACCGGCTGCTCGTCGAACCAGTACCAGCGCGCGCGGCTCAGCTCGAAGTCGGTCGTGAAGTAAAGCGGGATGCCCTTGTTGACGGCATCCTCGAGGTTCGGATTCAGCTCGAAGTCGAAACGCGCGTCGAGGCTCCAGCCGCTTCCGTCGGCCTGGAGCGACGCGCGCTGCACGGCGATCGATTCGGCATGCGCCGGCCGGACGACGGCCAGGCACAGCATCAACGCGACCAGCAGGACGGCCGCGAGCCGAAAGGGAAAAAGGTGTTTGATCGTCACCGTTTCTGAAACCGCGCGTAGAAAAATCCGTCGTGATCGGTGTTCTGGTCGAGTGCGCCGGCGGCCGCCCGTCCCTGCACGCCGCCCGGCAGCAGCTGGCCGGGGGCGTCCAATCGTACCGCATCTTCACAGGCCGCTTCAAACCAGCGGGCCTGCATTTCGCCTTCTTCCGGGAAGATCGAGCAGGTCACGTAAAGCAGTTCGCCGCCCGGCTTCACGAGCGGCCACAGCGCCGACAGGATGCGGCGCTGCTCCGCGACGAGCGCCGGAATGTCGGCCTCGCGGCGCAGCCAGCGGATGTCGGGGTGCCGCCGCACGATGCCGGACGCCGAGCACGGCACGTCGGCGAGGATCCGGTCGAACGGGCGCCCGTCGTACCACGCGTCGGGTGCGCCGGCATCGCCGACGCGCACGTCCGCCTCGAGCGACAGGCGCACGAGATTCTCGCCGATGCGCGCCGCGCGCGTTGCATCGCTTTCGAGCGCAACGACTTCCGCGTCAGCGAGTTCGAGAATATGGCCGGTCTTGCCGCCGGGCGCCGCGCATGCATCGAGCACGCGCATGCCGTCGCGCGCGTCGAGCCATTCGGCCGCGAGCTGCGCGCCGGCGTCCTGCACCGACACGACGCCGTCGGCGAACCCCGGAATGCGTTCGACCGGCAGCGCCGACGCGAGCCGCACCGCGTGCCGGCCGATTGCGGTCGCTTCGATCCCGCTCGCACGCAGCGTCTCGAGATACGCGTCGACGCTCGCGCGGCGCGCATTCACGCGCAGCGTCAGCGGCCCCTGTCGTTCGCCGGCCGCGAGGATCGCCGGCCACACATCGGGCGCTGCACGCTTCACCGCATCGACCCACCATGCGCGGTAATTCCAGCGTGCGACCGGATCGTCCTGCATTGCCGCGACGAGCGCATCGCGTTCGCGCAGGAAACGGCGCAGCACCGCGTTGACCATGCCCTTCGCGAACGCGCATTCGCGCCGCGCGCCGATGACGGTGACGGCCTGGTCGACCACCGTGAACGCCGGATACGCGGCCTCGTCCGCCGGGTCGAGCAGCAGCGCGAGCGCGCCGGCGAGCACCGCATGCACGTGCGCGGGCGGCGCCTTGCTGACGAGTTTGCCGATCAGCCAGTCCGCGCTGCCGAGGCGACGCATCGTCCGGTAGGCGACGTCCTGTGTCGCACCGCGCGCGAGCGCCTGTGCGCCGGACGCCATCTGCGCGAATACCGCCGACAACGCTGCCGGCAGCGCGGTGCCGCGCCGTACCGCATCGACCGCCTGCGCGGCCGCGTCGAGCGCGAAGCCGAGCGAATCGGGCGCCAGATGCAGCGCGGCCAGACGCGCCGGGCGGCCGGAAGAAGACGGAGCGGAAGAACGGGTTCGTGTCATCGGTACGGAATCGGCAATCAGGCGCGGCAAACAAATACGGCTAACGGCAGGATCGCGGCGGCCGCGAGGCCCCGCGATCCCAAACCGCGCATTGTAGCGTGCGACCACGCGGCCCCTTTGGCCCCTTTGACCTCTTTAAGGCGCGCCCAAATGAAACACCCCGCAGCGCGAAGCGTGCGGGGTGGCATGCCGGCCCCCGCGCGGCAACGGCCGCGCGGTACGCCGGGGTTCAGTCAAAGCGGCCGGTACGCGCCATCTCCATCAGGCGCGCGATGCGCTCCTCGGTGGCCGGGTGCGTCGAGAACAGGTTCTGCAGGCCGCCGCCGTGCAACGGGTTCATGATCATCATCTGCGCGGTGGCCGGATGGGCCTCGGCCGCCTGGAACGGGATACCCGCCGCATAGCGATGGATCTTGTCGAGCGCGGTCGCGAGCGACTGCGGATCGCCGGAAATCTGCGCGCCGCCGCGGTCGGCCTCGAACTCGCGGGCCCGCGAAATCGCCATCTGGATCAGCGCGCCGGCGATCGGCGCGAGCAGCGCGACCGCGATACCCGCGATCGGGTTGGCCGGCCGGCCGTTCTCGTCGCGCCCGCCGAAGAACATCGCGAAGTTCGCGAGCGCGGAGATCGCGCCCGCCATCGTCGCGGTGATCGTCGAGATCAGGATGTCGCGGTGCTTCACGTGCGCGAGCTCGTGCGCCATCACGCCGCGCATCTCGCGCTCCGACAGCACGCGCAGGATGCCCGTCGTCGCGGCGACCGCCGCGTGCTCGGGGTTGCGGCCCGTCGCGAACGCGTTCGGCGCATCCTCGTTGATCAGGTAGACGCGCGGCATCGGCAGGTTCGCGCGCGTGGCCAGCTCGCGCACCATCCGGTAGAACTGCGGCGCCGTGTTCTCGTCGACTTCCTGCGCGTTGTACATGCGCAGCACCATCTTGTCCGAGAACCAGTACGAGAAGAAATTCATGGCGAGCGCGAACAGCAGCGCGATCGTCATGCCCCGCGAGCCGCCGATCATCCCGCCGATCACGATGAACAGGGCCGTGATCGCGGCCATCAGCATCGCCGTTTTGACCCAATTGAACATACCCACTCCTTATCCGTCAGGGGACCCGCCGCGCATCACAGCGCACGGCGGAAAATTGTAAGCGATTTGTTAGATAAGGTCTTGCCGGAAAAATTCAATCTCAGCGTTGCGATGCCGCAAGACGCAGCCCGAGGCCGACGAACGCGCTGCCGACCGTGCGGTCGAGCCATTTCCTGACGCCTGGCTTGCCGGAAAAACGCTGCGTGACGCTGCCCGCCACCCATGCGACGAGGCTGGTCCAGACCGTGCTCATCGCGACGAACACCGCGCCGAGGGTCAGGAACGCCCATGCCTTGTGCGGGCTGTCGGCCGACACGAACTGCGGAAAGAACGACACGAAGAACAGCACGACCTTCGGGTTCAGCACGTTGGTCCAGAAGCCCTGCATGAACAGCTGGCGCAGCGGCTTGACGGCCGCGGCCTGCGCGGCTTCGGCGCCCGACGGCGCGGCGGCCTGCTTCGTGACGATCATCCGCACGCCGAGGTAGATCAGGTAGGCCGCGCCAACCAGCTTGATCACCGTGAACGCGGTGGCCGACGCCGCGAGCAGGGCGGTCAGGCCGAATGCGCACGCGAGCGCGTGCACGCAGCAGCCGGCCGAAATGCCGAACGCCGACATCAGCCCCGCGCCGCGGCCCTGCGCGACGCTGCGGCCGACGATGTAGGCCGTATCGGGGCCGGGCGTGACGTTCAGCAAGAAAACCGCCAGCACGAAGAAACCGAAATGGGTGATGCCGAACATGAAAACCTCGAAACCGGAGAGCGCAGGGAAATTCTACGCGCGCCTGCCGCGCCGCGCGACTCGGCCGTTCGGCCGATTGCGCAGGGCGGGCAGGTCGGATCGAATGGCGCTCAGGCCGCGTCGGGCAACGCGAAACGCTGGCCCGCGGCGAGCGGCGAGCCGGCCAGGAATTCGCGCGCGGGCAACCGCTTGCCGCCCGGCTTCTGCAACTGCGTGACGCGCAGCGCGCCGCTGCCGCACGCGACGACCACGCCTTCCGGCGCGGCTTCGACGATCGTGCCGGGCGCCGCGTCACCGCGCGCCGCCACGGGCTCTGCCGCCCACAGCTTGATCGCCGCGCCGTCGAGCGTCGCGACGCCGCCCGGGAACGGATCGAACGCACGCACCTGGCGCGCGAGCACGTCGGCAGGCTTGCGCCAGTCGAGCGCCGCTTCGTGCTTGTCGATCTTTTCCGCATAGGTCACGCCGTCGGCCGGCTGCGGCGTCGCCGGCAGCGTGCCGTCGCGCTCGAGCCGCACGAGCGCGTCGACGATCAGTCGCGCGCCATCGGCGGCCAGACGGTCGTGCAGCGTCGCGGTCGTATCGTCGGCCGCGATCGCGACGCGGGCTTCCTCGATCATCGCGCCGGTGTCGAGGCCGACGTCCATCTGCATCAGCGTGACGCCCGTCTCGGCGTCGCCGGCCTCGATCGCACGATGGATCGGCGCGGCGCCGCGCCAGCGCGGCAGCAGCGACGCATGGATGTTGATGCAGCCGGCGCGCGGGATGTCGAGCACTTCCTGCGGCAGCAGCAGGCCGTACGCGGCCACCACCATCACGTCGTGCGGCGTCGTGCGCAGCAGCTCGATCGCGTCGGCCGCCTCGGCCGGGTACTTGCCCGCGCGGCGCAGCGACGGCGGCTGCGCGACCGGCATCCCGTGCTCGACGGCGTAACGCTTCACGGCGCTCGCCTGCAGCTTCATCCCGCGCCCCGCAGGGCGATCGGGCTGGGTGAGCACGAGCGGCACCGGGAAACCGGCCTCGTGGATCGCGGCAAGGGCAGCCGCGGCGAATTCCGGCGTGCCGGCAAAAATCACGCGCAACGTATGGGTCATGAAAGCGTTCGGGTCGGGCAGGGGGAACGCGCGTTACATCGCGCGTTCGAGTTTCTTCATCTTCGTCTTGATGCGCGTCTGCTTGAGCGGCGACAGGTATTCGACGAACACGCGCCCCATCAGGTGATCCATCTCGTGCTGGACGCACACGGCGAGCAGGCCTTCGCAGTCGAGCTCGAAGGTCTCGCCCTGCTCGTTGAGCGCGCGCACGCGCACGTGATCGGGCCGCTCGACTTCGTCGTAGATGCCCGGCACCGACAGGCAGCCCTCTTCATAGATCTGCTTCGCGTCGCTCGACCACACGATCTCGGGGTTGATGAACGCGCGCAGCTCGTTCTTCTCCTCGGAGACGTCGATCACGATCACGCGCTCGTGCACGTCGACCTGCGTGGCCGCCAGGCCGATGCCGGGCGCCGCGTACATGGTTTCGGCCATGTCGGCGACGAGCTTGCGGATCCGGTCGTCGACCTTGTCGACGGGCTTGGCGACCTTGTGCAGCCGCTTGTCGGGGTAATGAAGAATATTGAGCAAAGCCATGGTGTTCGGTATTCGGTGGAGCGACGTGCCGCATCGGCCGTCCGGCCGACTGGTGCCGCCGCCGGGATGCAATGAAGATGGGGCGGATGCGTGGCGAATCAACGCCGCGGATCGCGCCTCCTGCAATCGGCCGGGCGCTTGTGCGCGCGGCCCTGTCGAGTATTTCGGATGATGAAAATTTTATCATGGCGCCACTCGGTTCGCTGGCCGCCGCATTCGAGGGCAGCCTCATGTCGCCGCAAGCGCTGACGCCGTCCGCGCTGCGCGCGTGGCTGCAGCTCGCGCATGCGCCCGGCCTCGCGCCGGCCGTGCTGCAGATCCTGCTCGATACCTTCGGTTCGCCGGCCGCGCTGCTGCGCGCATCCGACCCGGCCATTGCCGCGGTGAGCAGCGCCGCCGCCGCGCAAGCCGTCCGCGCGAGCGAGCGCGGCGATCTCGACGTGTGCACCGACGCCGCGCTCGCGTGGCTCGACGCGCCGGGCAATGTGCTGGTCACGCTCAACGATCCGGCCTACCCGCCGCGGCTGCGCGACCTGCACGATCCGCCGCCCCTGCTATATGTAAAGGGCCGGCTCGACCTGCTGCATGCACGCGGCCTCGCCGTGGTCGGCAGCCGGCACCCGACGCCGCAGGGGCTCGCCGACGCAACGGGCTTCGCACGCGCGTTGTCCGACGCAGGGCTCTCGATCGTCTCGGGCCTCGCGCTCGGGATCGACGGTGCCGCGCATCGCGGCGGGCTCGACGGCCGCTCGGGCACGGTCGCCGTCATCGCGACGGGCGCCGATCTCGTCTATCCGGCGCGGCATCGCGCACTCGCGCACGAGATCGCCGCGCGCGGCGCGATCGTGTCCGAATGGCCGCTCGGCACGCCGGCCCGTGCCGCGCATTTCCCGCGGCGCAACCGGCTGATTGCCGCGCTGGCGATCGGCACGCTCGTCGTCGAGGCCGCGCCGCGCTCCGGCTCGCTGATCACCGCGCGGCTCGCGAACGAACTGGGGCGCGACGTGTTCGCGGTACCGGGCTCGATCCACGCACCGCTTGCCCAGGGCTGCCACGCGCTGATCCGCGACGGCGCGAAGCTCACCGCATCGCCGCTCGACGTGCTGGAGGAATACGGGTTGGGCGAACCGGCAGCGCGCGCGACGGGTGGTGCCGCGCGCGCCGACAGCCGTGACCCGACAGACGGCGAAATTCGCGCCCCCGAATCCGCCTCCATCGCACCAGCGGATTCCGCCGCAGCGGCCATCGCGCCGGCCCGGATCGACGGCCCGCCACCCTGCTCCCCGCCGGAGCGAGCCGTGCTTGCCGCCTTGGGATACGGCCCCGTTACCTACGAGTGGCTCGCCGAACACAGCGGCCTGCCCGACGACGTGCTGCACGGCGCGCTGCTGGCGCTGGAGCTGGCCGGCCGCGTCGCCAGCCTCCCCGGCGGACGCTTCGCGCGGCTTGACGCCGCGCCCACCCCGGCCGCGCGCGGCGTGCTACATTCCCCGGCATAGAGGCGGCCAAGCCGCCGACGATATCCAAGGAATTCCATGCCCGCGCTGAACCTCGACACCGATGCGGATCGGATCGCCGAGCGCCTCGCCGATCCCGGCACGTTGCTCGTCGCCTGCCTGTGCGCCGAGTGGTGCGGCACGTGCCGTGACTACCGGACGGCCTTCGACCAGCTCGCCGATGCGCATCCAAACGCCTGTTTCGCCTGGATCGACATCGAAACGCATGCCGACCGGCTCGACGATCTCGACGTCGAGAACTTCCCGACGATCCTGATCGAGGACGCCAACACCGCACGTTTCTTCGGCACGGTGCTGCCGCACGCGGCGATCGTCGAGCGGATGCTGTCCGACCTGAGCGCGGTACCCGGCGCGCCGCACGCACCGAAATTGCGCAACGTCCTGATCGTCGAAGCCTGAATTCGCCGGCCGGCGCAGCGGTTGGGCGCGTGTTTGCGCGCCTCGCCGCGGCGGGGCGCTTGCCGCCGTTGCAGCCCCCCTCTATGATGGGCCGCTTTTTACACGCCGAGCCGCCGTCGCTGCGGCGTGTGCTATAAAGCGGTCGTAAAAGCGACCCACAACCGGCGAACCCGGTCTACCAACACACACCTGTCATGTCCAAAGCACTGATCATTGCGGAAAAGCCTTCTGTCGCGAACGACATCGCACGCGCTTTGGGCGGCTTTACCAAGCATGACGAGTATTACGAGAGCGACGATTTCGTCCTTTCGTCCGCTGTCGGCCACCTGCTGGAAATCGCCGCCCCGGAAGAGTACGAGGTCAAGCGCGGGAAATGGAGCTTCGCGCATCTGCCCGTCATCCCCCCGCATTTCGACCTGAACCCGATCGCAAAAAGCGAGTCGCGCCTCAAGGTGCTCACGAAGCTGATGAAGCGCAAGGACGTCGACCGCCTGATCAACGCATGTGACGCGGGGCGCGAGGGCGAACTGATTTTCCGCCTGATCGCGCAGCACGCGAAGGCGAAGCAGCCGGTCCAGCGCCTGTGGCTGCAGTCGATGACGCCGCAGGCGATCCGCGACGGTTTCGCGAACCTGCGCAGCGACACCGACATGCAGCCGCTCGCCGACGCCGCGCGCTGCCGCTCGGAAGCCGACTGGCTCGTCGGGATCAACGGCACCCGCGCGATGACCGCGTTCAACAGCAAGGGCGGCGGCTTCTTCCTGACCACCGTCGGCCGCGTTCAGACGCCAACGCTGTCGATCGTCGTCGAACGTGAAGAGAAAATCCGCCGTTTCATTCCGCGCGACTACTGGGAAGTGAAGGCCGAGTTTGCGTGCGCCGGCGGCTTCTACGAAGGCAAGTGGTTCGACCCGAAATTCAAGCGCGACGAATTCGATCCGGAGAGGCGCGACTCCCGCCTGTGGAGCCTGCCGGCCGCCGAAACGATCGTCGCCGCGTGCCGCGACCAGATCGGCACGGTCTCCGAGGAATCGAAGCCGTCAACGCAACTGTCACCGCTGCTGTTCGACCTGACGAGCCTGCAGCGCGAGGCGAACAGCCGCTTCGGCTTCTCCGCGAAGAACACGCTCGGTCTCGCGCAGGCGCTGTATGAAAAGCACAAGGTGCTGACCTACCCGCGTACCGACGCGCGCGCGCTGCCGGAAGACTACCTGTCGACGGTCGAGTCCACGCTCGAGATGCTCAAGGAGAGCAACAACTACCTGCCGCACGCGAAGCAGGTGCTCGACAAGGGCTGGGTCAAGCCGAACAAGCGGATCTTCGACAACTCGAAGATCAGCGACCACTTTGCAATCATCCCGACGCTGCAGGCGCCAAAGTCGCTGTCCGAGCCGGAGCAGAAGCTGTACGACATGGTCGTGAAGCGCTTCCTCGCCGTGTTCTTCCCGGCGGCCGAATTCCGCGTCACGACGCGGATCACCGAAGTCGCCGGCCATCACTTCAAGACCGAAGGCAAGGTGCTCGTCGAGCCGGGCTGGCTGCAGGTGTACGGCCGCGACGCCGAAGGCGCGGACGCGAACCTCGTGCCGGTGCAGAAGGACGAGAAGGTGAAGACGGACGAAATCGCCGCCGTCGCGCTCGTGACGAAGCCGCCCGCACGCTATTCGGAAGCGACGCTGCTGTCGGCGATGGAAGGCGCGGGCAAGCTCGTCGAGGACGACGAGCTGCGCGAGGCGATGGCCGCGAAGGGTCTCGGCACGCCGGCAACGCGTGCGGCGATCATCGAAGGCCTGCTCGGCGAGAAATACCTGCTGCGCGAAGGCCGCGAGCTGATCCCGACCGCGAAGGCATTCCAGCTGATGACGCTGCTGCGCGGGCTCGGCGTGAAGGAACTGACCGCGCCCGAGCTGACCGGCGAATGGGAATACAAGCTGTCGCAGATGGAGCGCGGCAATCTCGGGCGGGACGCGTTCATGCAGGAAATCGCCCGCATGACGCAGCAGATCGTCAAGCGCGCGAAGGAATACGATTCCGACACGATCCCCGGCGATTACGCGACGCTCGAGACGCCATGCCCGAACTGCGGCGGCCAGGTGAAGGAAAACTACCGCCGCTTCGCGTGCACGAAGTGCGAGTTCTCGATCTCGAAGATCCCGGGCAGCCGGCAGTTCGAGATCCCGGAAGTCGAGGAATTGCTGCAGAAGAAGGAAATCGGGCCGCTGTCCGGCTTCCGCAGCAAGATGGGCCGCCCGTTCTCGGCGATCCTCAAGCTGTCCTTCGACGACGAGACGAAGAACTACAAGCTCGAGTTCGATTTCGGCCAGGACCAGGGCGGCGAGGAAGGCGAAGCGCCCGACTTCTCCGCGCAGGAACCGGTCGGCGCGTGCCCGAAGTGCAAGGGCCGCGTGTTCGAGCACGGGATGAGCTACGTGTGCGAGCACTCGGTGGCGAACCCGAAGACCTGCGACTTCCGCTCGGGCAAGGTGATCCTGCAACAGGAAATCACGCGCGAGCAGATGGGCAAGCTGCTGGCCGACGGCCGCACGGATCTGCTGCCGAACTTCAAGTCGTCGCGTACCGGCCGCAACTTCAAGGCGTTCCTCGTGAAGCAACCGGACGGCAAGATCGGTTTCGAGTTCGAGAAGAAGGAGCCGAAGGCCGCCGCCGCGAAGAAGACGGCAAAATCGGCGACGAAGGAGGCCGAAACCGTGACGGAAGGCGCCGAAGAGAAAGCGGCACCGGCCCGCAAGACGGCCGCCAAGACCACGGCGACCAAGACCGCCGCCCGCAAGACGACGACGCGCAAGACGGGTTCGTAACGGCCCGGCCGCCGGGAGCCGGGAGCCTTCCCCGGCGTATCGGGCTGCGCCAGGCAGCCATGAAAAAAACGCGGATCGATCGCTCGATCCGCGTTTTTCTTTTGTGCCGGCGGCAATCGCCGCCCGGCCGTCGCGCCGTTACAGCGGCGACGGCGCCGCGACGCGCGTGCGCGGCGAACGCGGCAGGCGCGGCGACAGGTTCGGGTCGGCCGCTTCCGGCTGCTCGGCACGCGTCTCGACGCCGATCGGCGCGAGCGCCGAACTCTGCGCGGCCCACTGTTCCCCCATCATCGCGTCGGTCGAGTGGCTGAAATGCTCGACGAGGTGGTCGATGAAGGTCCGGACCTTCGCAGGCAGATGGCGCCGGCTCGGGTACGCGATGTTGATCTCGACCTGCGGCAGCCGGAAATCCGGCAGCAGCCGCACCAGCGCGCCGCGCGCGATGTCGCTGCCGATCAGGTAGCTCGGCAGGATCGCGACGCCCATGCCGAGCAGCGCGAACTGGCGCAGCATCGCGGTGTTGTTCGCGACGATCACGTTGGTCGGGCGCACGCGCACTTCGCCGTCCGGCCCCGTGAACACGCGCTCGTCGCCCCAGTATTCGGTCGGCAGGCTCAGGCTCGGGTGCTCGGCGAGCTGCTCCGGATGCGTCGGCACACCGTGCTTCTCCAGGTAGCTCGGCGTCGCGCACACGGTCATGCAGCCGGTGGTCAGGCGCCGCGTGACGATGCTCGCGCTGCGCATCTGGCGCGTGACGACGATACCGACGTCGAAGCCTTCCTCGACGAGATCGACCTGCCGGTCGACCAGCGTGAGATCCGGCACCACTTTCGGGAAATTCTCCGTGTACGACTGCAGCACGGGCGCGAGGTTGTGCAGGCCGAACACGACCGGCGCGACGATGCGCAGCGTGCCGACCGGCTCGTGATTGCGCGCGACGACCATCTGCTCGACGTCCTCGAGCTCATCGAGGATCTGGCGGGCACGCTCCAGATAGACCTGACCCGACTCCGTCAGGGAGAGGCTGCGCGTGGTGCGATTGAGCAAACGTGTGCCAAGCCGGCCTTCCAGGTCGGCGACATGGCGCGTCGCGACCGCGTTGGAGATATCCATTGCGCTCGCGGCCCGCGCGAAACTGCCGAGATCTGCAACCTTGACGAACACGCGCATCGACTGCAAATGATCCATAAACGACTCCTGCCGCTAGTACAACTTCAAAAAGATGAAGCAAATGCGTAATTCTCCTACGACAGCGGAAATGATGCAGAGTTGCTCAACAAGGTGCCGGTTGACGATAAAAATAGTCAAAAATCCTCGCCTTACGCGGATGGATGATCCAATTATTCTGATTGGAGCAACAATTGGGTGAACCTCGTCGAGTAAGCAGCCGAATCAGGAAGGACGTGTCTGATGCGACACAACAGCGCACCCTTCCACACTGCGCGCGAGCGGCGCCGGGTCAGGCTCCCGCCAATTGCGGCGGAGCGTAACAACCTGTTAAAAAGACACCATGAAGGCGGCCGACGTAGCATCATGTCGGCCCCGGCCGGGCGGGACGGGCGCGCAACGTGCGCCGCCGCCACGGCCGCTTTCAACGCGCGACACCCGTTCACCATGAAAATTGCCATCCTCGACGACTACCAGGACGCCGTCCGCAAGCTGAACTGCTTCGAGATGCTCGCCGGCCACGACGTGAAGGTCTTCAACAATACGGTGCGCGGCCTGGGACAGCTCGCAAGCCGCCTGGCGGAAGTCGAGGCGCTCGTGCTGATTCGTGAACGGACCCCGATTACGTCGCAACTGCTCGCCAAGCTGCCGAACCTGCGCATGATCAGCCAGACCGGCCGCGTGTCGAGCCACATCGATCTGGAAGCCTGTACCGACCGCGGCATCGCGGTGCTCGAAGGCACCGGTTCGCCGATCGCGCCCGCCGAACTGACGTGGGCGCTCGTGATGGCCGCCCAGCGCCGCATTCCGCAATACGTCGCGAACCTGAAGCAGGGCGCCTGGCAGCAGTCGGGCCTGAAGACGTCGGCGCTGCCGCCGAACTTCGGCCTCGGCCAGGTGCTGCGCGGCCAGACGCTCGGGATCTGGGGCTACGGCAAGATCGGCCGGCTCGTCGCCGGCTACGGCAAGGCCTTCGGGATGAACGTGCTGATCTGGGGCCGCGAGCATTCGCTCGAAGCCGCGCGCGCCGACGGCTACACGGCGGCCGAGAGCCGCGAAGCGCTGTTCGAGCAGAGCGACGTGCTGTCGCTGCACCTGCGCCTGCACGACGACACGCGCGGGATCGTGAAGCAGGAAGACCTGATGCGAATGAAGCCGACGTCGCTGCTCGTCAACACGAGCCGCGCCGAGCTGCTGGAGGAAAACGCGCTCGTCAACGCGCTGTCGCACAACCGTCCGGGGATGGTCGCGATCGACGTGTTCGAGAGCGAGCCGATCCTGCAGGGCTACAGCCTGCTGCGGATGGAAAACGTGATCTGCACGCCGCACATCGGCTACGTCGAGCGCGAAAGCTACGAGCTTTACTTCAGCGCGGCGTTCCGCAACATCCTCGCGTTCGACGACGGCGACATGTCGAGCGTCGCCAACCCGGAAGCGCTGACGCCGATCCGCAAGCGCTGATCGCACGGGCTGCGCGCGCGCCGCGCGGCCCCGCTTCTCCCTTCCCGATCGTCAGGCGGCCGCGCGGCCGCCCGTCATCGCGCCGACGCGCGTGAGGAAATGCTCGCCGTCGCGCCGCCCGAGATCGTACGCGTGCCGCATCTGCGACGGGCTCGTGTAATCCCAGCTCGAAATCGGTACCTTGCTCGACGGCTGCACGTACAGCCGCCGCTGATCGCCGTGCGCGACCGTGAACATCTGCGGACGCGGATACAGCCGCGTGACGAGCACCAGCACGTCGCCGGGCGACGGGTCGAGCGCGTCGACGGGCACGTTGTCGACCATCCCGCCGTCGAGCACGGGCCGGCCGCCGCGGCGCAATACCGGCGTGAACGGCGGCGTGCAGGACGACTGCAGGATCAGGTCGGCGAGTTCGTCGACGCGCGTGCAGGCCTGCGCCCGCACGAATTCGGGCCGAAAGCCGAGCGTGCGCCCGAGCGTCGGGTGCAGCGTCTTGCGCACGTATTTCTCGATGTTGTACGCGACGAGCCCGGCGGCGACCGCGCTGCGCGCGCCGAGCCAGCGCGGCACGTGCGACACGCCGATGCGGATCTCCGGCGCGTCGGCCAGCTTCGCGAACGGCTCGCCGTAGATGTCGAGCAACGCCTGGCGATAGATGCGGTAATGCGGAAACACGGGCTCGCGCCCGAACAGGTTGCCCCAGTACGCGTTCTTCCGGTTGTCGCGCAGCGCCTCTTCGTAATAGCGCATCACCCATGCGGCGTCGCGTGTATACAGCATGCACGCGGTCGCGGCGCCGGCCGAGATGCCGGTGATCACGCGCGGGCGCAGGCCGAGCGCCGGCTGCGCGACGTCCCAGAAGCCGGCTTGCCACCAGCAGCGATTGCCGCCGCCCGCAAAAACGATCTGGTCGAACATCGCGCCGCTCAGCTGACGAGGGCGTAGGTCGACGTCGCATGGACGGCCATCTTGCCGTCCTCGTCGAACAGCTCGACTTCGCCGAACACGAGGTTGCGGCCCATCCGCAGCACGCGCGCGGTGACAAGCACGTCGCCCTTGCGCACGGGACGCATGAAGTTGGTGTTCAGCGATACCGTGGTCATCGGCCGGAACTCGCCGAGCGCGGACGAGATCGCGACCACCATCGCGGTATCGGCGGCCGCCGTGAACACCTGGCCGCAGATGACGCCGCCCGAATGGCGGAACTCGCCGGAAAACGGCAGGCGCAGCGTGACGCTGTCGTCGCCGATCGACACGGGGACCAGACCCAGCGAGCGGACCCACGGGGCCAGCAGGCGATCCAGCAATTCGCGGACTGCGTTTTCGTCCATCTTCGACTGTCCAGAAAGCGTTGCGCGACCGCCGCGCAACACGTGTGGCGTCATCATACCGGGAGCGCGCAAACTGCGATCGCTCGTTACCGCGCCGCCGCCGGCCGCCGGCGTGACGAAATATTTTCAGGAAATTTGCACAAAGGGCTTGCCATGCCCTGAAAACCCCGGCATAATCTTTCTTCTGTTGGGGGCGTTAGCTCAGTTGGTAGAGCAGCGGACTCTTAATCCGTAGGTCGAGTGTTCGAGTCACTCACGCCCCACCAGGAATTTCAAAGGCCGGTCAGCGCAAGCTGACCGGCCTTTTCCTTTTCCGCCGCCGAATTTCACGGTTGTACACCTTTCTCGGCATGCAACCCGCGCGCCTCTCGCGCAACGTTTCCGCTAGAATCGTCCGACAAATATCACACGACCGGCCCAGGCGTTTGCCTGCCGGCACTGAGAGAACATGGGACGTCATACATGGAAGCATGTGAACGAGACGCGACCATTCAGAGGGCCTGGTTGCGCCGATATCGGCTTGTCCGTCCGGTCGAGCCGCGCACCCGAGCCCGTCCGAATCCGCCGCGCGACGCACGAACCGGATCGGACCATGCCGGGTAAGGACGCGCTCGTCGCGCTGGCACTCGGCGTCGCGCTGCTCGTGCTCGCAGGCGTGCTCGCCGTCACGGCCGGCCGCGCAACCGGCCACTTGATCCGCGCGCCGGGCACGGTCGTGCGCATCGTGCAGGACAGCGACGCGATGCGCGCGTACCGGCCGATCGTCGCGTACCTCGCGAACGACGGCCAGCGCCGCGAAATTGCCGGCAATACCGCCTCGACCGTCCCGGCGTACGACATCGGCGAGAACGTCGACGTGCTGCTCGACCCCGCCCACCCCGACCGCCCCGCCCTGATCGACGATTTCGCGCAACGCTGGTTTCCGGTGCTCGTGCCGGCGCTGCTCGCCGTCGCGTCGTTCGCGATCGGCGGCCTGCTGATTGCCGCCGAGCGGCGGCGCCGGCCGGCCGAGCCGCCGCCGACCCGCGCCGCGCTCAAACGGGCGCGGCGCCGCTGGGATGTCGCGATCGTGCTGATTCCGATCGCGATCGGCACGGGCTTTTTCGCCGGCGCCGGCGCGACCGCGCTGCATCAGTGGCAGATCGTCCACCACTACGCGCGCTCGACCGGCCACGTCGTCGAGATCGCGAAAAACGGACGGTCGTCGCGCTCGCGCACGTCGCTCTATTCGGCCATCGTCGCGTTCACGACCGACAGCGGGCGGCTGATCACGTTCGCGCAAGGCTCGGCGGCGTCGCATCCGGGCCTGCACGAGGGCGACACGGTCAACGTGCTGTACGACCCCGTCACCCCCGAACGCGCGATCGTCGACCGCTTCTGGGATCGCTGGGGCCTCACGGCCATCCTGTTCGCGATCGGTGCGCCGTTCCTCGCCGCCGGGCTGTTCATCGCCGCGACGCTGTGGCCCGAACACCGGCCGCGCGAAGCCGCCCAATGACGCACGCACGGCGCGCGCCCCGTCACGCCGTGCGCTTCATCGTTCCCTGAACGCCTCCACCTTCGCGCGGTTCCCGCACGTGCGCATGTCGCACCAGCGGCGCCCGACACCACGGCCGCGATCGACGAAGAACCACGTACACCGGCCGCACTGACGCACACGCGCGAAATCGTCGCTGCGCAGCAACTGCTCGAAGCCGAGCGCGGCCGCATCGATCCAGCGCGACGCGGCGCGCGCGTCGGGCCGCCACGCGAAGCGGCCGTCGATCGCATCGAATGCGCTGCGCCCGATCGCTTCGCGGATCGCCACCGCGAGCCGGCCCGCCGCGCGCGCACCGGCGCTGCCGCCCCCATCCGCCGTCAGGTGCGCGATCGCGGCATACGCATCGTCACGAAAGCGGCGCAGCGCCGCCAGTTCGTCAGGCCCGTCCTGCCGCGGATGACGCAGCAGCCGCGCCAGATCGTCCGGCGCCAGCAATCCGGCCTGCTCCGCCCACGCGCGCACGGCCGGCCAGTCGACGAGCTTGTCCTCGTCGCGAGTCTTACCCGTGTCGGCCACCGTATTGAGGAAATCGAGCGCCGGATGGCCGCCGACGAAATCCGCCGCGCGCCATTCATGCGCGTGTCGCGCCGGCTCGGTTCGAGTAACCATTTATTTTCACCTATCAGTTTCACATCCGGACGATCCGGCGTAACCTGTTAACAACCAAAACAGGTTATCACGGAGAAGCCGATGCTCGAACTCCCGAATCGCTTCAATGTCGACGGCCACCGGATTGCCTGGGGCGCGTTCGGCGAAGGGCCGCCGCTGGTGCTCGTGCACGGCACGCCGTTTTCATCGCAGGTGTGGCGCCGGATCGCGCCGTGGCTCGCGCGGCGTCATCGCGTGTATTGCTACGACCTGCTCGGCTACGGCCAGTCCGACATGCCGGACGCGGATGTGTCGCTCGGCCGCCAGAACGCGCTGTTCGGCGCGATGCTGAATGCGTGGGGCCTTTCGCGGCCACGTGTCCTCGCGCACGACTACGGCGGCGCCACCGTGCTGCGCGCGCACTTTCTCGACGGCGTCGCGTACGCGGATCTCACGCTCGTGAATCCGGTCGCGATCGCGCCGCAAGGGTCGCCGTTCGTGCGGCACGTCGCGCAGCACGAAGCCGCGTTCACCGGCTTGCCCGCGTATGCCCATCACGCGCTCCTCACGGCCTATCTCGGCCATGCGGTGGCGCGGCCGCTGAGCGACGACGCGCTGTCGATCTACCGTGCGCCGTGGCTCACGCCGGCCGGCCAGGCCGCGTTCTATCGGCAGATCGCGCAGATGCGCCAGTGCTACATCGAGGAAGCCGAGGCGCGCTACGCGCCGCCGGATTTCCCGGTGCGCATCGTGTGGGGCGAGGACGACGCGTGGATTCCGCTCGAACAGGGGCAGGCGCTTGCCGATCGCATCGCGAACGGCAGGCTGATCAGGGTGCCGCGGGCCGGGCACCTGGTCCAGGAAGATGCGCCGGAGGCCATCGTCGCCGCGGTACTGGACGGGCACGTGACCGGCTGACCACCGCCGGCATCGCGCCGCGCGTCAGAACACCGGCACGCCCTGCGCGAGCGTCGCGACGAACTTCGCGGTGCGCGGGTCGCGCGGCCGGCCGAACAGGTCGCGCGACGCACCGGCCTCGACGATGCGGCCGTCGGCGAGGAACACCGCGTCGTGTGCGATCGACGCGGCCAGGCGCAGGTCGTGCGTGGCCATCAGCATCGTCGTGCCTTCGCGTGCGAGCTGGCGCAGCACCTCGACCACTTCGACGGACAGCTCCGGATCGAGCGCCGACGTCGGCTCGTCGCACAACAATACCTGCGGAGACGGCGCGAGCGCACGTGCGATCGCGACGCGCTGCTGCTGCCCGCCCGACAACGTGGCCGGCCATGCGTCGGCCTTGTCCGCGATGCCGACCTTGTCGAGCAACGCGAGTGCCCGCTCGCGCGCACGCTCGCGCGGCCAGCGCTGCACGGTGACGAGCCCCTCCATCACGTTCTGCACGACGCTCAGGTGCGGAAACAGCTGGAAGTTCTGGAACACCATGCCGGTCTGCCTGCGCACCGCGAACACCGCGTCGCGCGACGGCCGCCGCCCCAGCGCGAACTCGATGCGCGCGTCGCCGACCGCGAGCGTGCCCGCTTCCGGCACTTCGAGCAGGTTCACGCAGCGCAGCAGTGTGCTCTTGCCGCTGCCGGACGGCCCGATCAGCGCAGTCACGCTGCCCGGCTGCAATGCCAGGTCGATTCCGCTCAGCACGCGCTGCGCGCCGAACGACTTGTCGATGCGTTCGAGACGGATCATCGCAACTCCGCCTGGAACAGCGCGTGGCGGCCGAAGCGGGCTTCGAGGCGACGTTGCAACGTGGACAGCACCGAGCTGAACAGCAGGTAGATCAGCGCGGCTTCGGTATAGAGAATCAGCGGCTCGTAGGTCACTGCCGCAATCCGCTGCGCGGCCTGGAAAATCTCGGGCACGGTCAGCACGGCCGCGAGCGACGTGTCCTTCACGAGCGAGATGAACGAGTTCGACAGCGCGGGCAGCGCCACGCGCGCGGCCTGCGGCAGGATCGCGCGGCGCAACGCCTGCGCGCGCGTCATCGCCATCGAGTAGGCGGCTTCCCACTGCCCCTTCGGCATCGATTCGATCACGCCGCGGATCACCTCGGCGTTGTACGCGCCGACGTTCAGCGAGAATCCGATCACGGCCGCCGTCAACGGATCGAGCACGATGCCGACGTTCGGCAATCCGTAGAAGATCACGAACAGCTGCACGAGCAACGGCGAACCACGGAATAGCCAGATATAGAAACGCACGACGGCCTGCGCCCAGCGCGGCCCGAACAGCCGCGCGAGCGCCGCGCCGAACGCGAGCAGTAGTCCGATCGCGAACGACGCGAGCGTGAGCGGAACCGTGAACACGAGCCCCGCGTATAGCAGGGGCCGCAGCGATTCCGCCATCAGGTGCAGCCAGGCCGGCATCGTTCAGCCTCGCGTCACGGCTGCGACACGTCGCGGCCGAAGTACTTCTGCGAGATCTTCGCGTAGGTGCCGTCCGCCTTGATGTCGGCCAGTGCCTTGTCGATCGCGGCCACCAGCGCGGGGCTGCCCTTGCGCAGCAGCACGCCGGATGCGTCGCCGGCGCCGGTCTTGTCGGTCGCCGCGATCTTCAGTTTCGCGTCGGGCTTGTGCTTGCGGAAATCGAGGTACGACAGCGAATCGTTGATCGTCGCATCGACGCGCCCCGACGTCAGCAGATCGATCGATTCGTTGAAGCCCTGTACCGGCACCACGTCGGCGCCATGGGCGGCCGCGAGCTTGCCGAAATTGCTCGTCAGCGTGTTCGCGGACTTCTTGCCTTTCAGGTCGTCGAACGAGCGGATCGTCGTGTTGTCCGAGCGCACGATCAGCACCGCGTGCGACGTGATGTACGGGGTCGAGAAATCGTATTTCGCCTTGCGCGCGTCGGTGATCGACACTTCATTGACGACCGCATCGTAGCGGTTCACGTCGAGGCCCGCGATCAGGCCGTCCCACTTGCCTTCGACGAACTGCGGCTTCACGCCGAGGCGCTGCGCGATCGCCGTTGCGATGTCGACGTCGAAACCGGTCAGCTTGCCCGTTTCGTCGTGGTACGTGAACGGCGCATAGGTGCCTTCGGTGCCGACCCGGAACACGCCGGACGACTTGATCTGCGACAGGTCATCGGCGGCCAGCGCGCTGGTGGCCGCGGTGGCCTGCAGCAGCGCGACGATCAGGATGGAGCGGAGAAATTTCATGGTGCGGACCCCGAATGATTAGAGGAAATCATCCCGCCGGCACGCATGCGCCGTTCGAGAGGTCCGCGAATTCTACCGATGCGCCGGAGCGCGACAAACACGCAAATCCGCTAACGATATGAGCCGATCGAATAACGCCCGCACCGGCCGCGCAACTGGCGCGGGCGCCTTACACGCCGCTTACCACGGCAGCGAATAGGTCTTCGTGTTCGTGAAGCTCTTCATCGCTTCCTGCACGCCTTCCTTGTATCCGAGCCCCGAATCCTTCACGCCGCCGAACGGCGTCAGTTCGAGCCGGTAACCCGGCACTTCGCGCACGTTCACGCTGCCGACTTCCAGCTCGGTGATGAAGCGCGTGATGTGGTCGAAGCGGTTCGTGCACACCGACGACGACAGCGCATAGTCGGTGCTGTTCGACATCCGGATCGCGTCGTCGATGTCGCGAAAGCGCAGGATCGGCGACACCGGGCCGAACGTCTCGTACTTCACGATCGGCATGTCGGGCGTCACGCGGTCGATCACCGTCGGCGAATACAGCGCGCCGTCGCGCACGTTGCCGACCAGCAGCCGCGCCCCGCGCGCGATCGCGTCGTTCACCTGCTGCTCGCAGAACTTCGCGGCCGCCTCGTCGATCACGGTGCCCATGTCCACCGCCGGATCGGACGGATTGCCGTATGACCAGGCCCGCGTCTTCTCGACGACGAGTTCGGTGAAGCGATCGGCCACCGATTCGTGCACCAGCATCCGCTTGATCGCCGTGCAGCGCTGCCCCGAGTTCTTGTACGAGCCCGACACCGCGAGCGTGCTCGCTTCGTCGAGATCGGCGTCTTCCATCACGATGATCGGATCGTTGCCGCCGAGTTCGAGCACGGCGCGCCGGTAGCCCATCCGCGCCGCGATCGACTTGCCGATCGACACGCCGCCCGTGAACGTGATGAGGTCGATCGCCGGGTTCGTGATCAGCTCGTCGGCGATCTCCTTCGGGTCGCCGGTGATCACCTGCAGCATCTGCGGCGGCAAGCCGGCTTCGTACAGGATGTCCGCAAAGAGATAACACGACAGCGGCACCTTTTCCGACGGCTTCACGACGATCCGGTTGTTGGTCGCGATCGACGGTACGATCTTGTGCGCGACCTGGTTCATCGGATGGTTGAACGGCGTGATCGCGGAGATCACGCCGAGCAGCGGGTCGCGCTGCGTGTACACGCGGCGTTTCTTGCCGTGCGGCGTCAGATCGCACGAGAAGATCTGCCCGTCATCCTTCAGCACTTCGCCCGCGCCGAACGTCAGCACGTCGGCCACGCGGCCCGCCTCGTACGTCGAATCCTTGAGGCACAACCCGGCCTCGGCCGTGATCAGCGCCGCGATCTCCGCCGTGCGCGCACGCACGATGTCGGCCGCGCGGCGCAGGATCGCCGCGCGATCGTGGCGCGTGAGCGCCGGCCGGTATGCACGCGCGACCGCGAACGCGCGGCGCACGTCGTCCAGCGTCGCCTTCGGCACGGTGCCGACCAGCGAGCCGTCGTACGGGTTGCGCACGTCGATCACCGCGTCCCGATGAATCCGCTCGCCGTCGATTCGCAGTGCTTCGCGACGAATCCCGCGGACGGCCGTCGATGCTGCAATGGCGTTCATGAGTATGTCCCCTTGCGGATGCAGGTGCATCACTGCAGATGGTTGAGCGCGATGTCGATGATGTCGAAGTTGCGCAGCCGCGCGCGCGCCGTGACGTCGGTCGCGACCGGCTTGCTGAAGATCAGCGGCACGATCTGCTCGGAGATGCCGCCGTGCGAGCGCAGCGGAACGTCGAGGCCCGACAGGTCGTGCTTGATGCGGCGCGTGCCGAGCACGACGTCCTGCTTCGAGATCACGATCAGGTCGCCCATCCGCGCGGGCGGCAGCTCGAAGCGCGCGCAGCCTTCGGCGCCCGTCAGCACGACCTCGATGCCGTCGACCGCGGCGAGCCGCGCGCGCAGCGCGTCGGCATCGGCCGTCGCCGGCACGTAGACGGTCGCGAACGAGCCGAGCGCGCCGTGATGAACGACGTACGGATCGGTGATCGGCAGGATCACGCGCGCCGCGTCGTGGCCGAGCCACTCGTCGAACAGTTCCTGCAGGTAGATCACGTTCGGCTCGCCGGTCTCGTCGTCGTGCTTCGCGTTCATCCCGTGGTCGGCCGTGATCGCGACGATCGCGCCGAGCGCGTCGAGACGCTGCAGGTACTGGTCCATCATCTCGTAGAACGCGTTCGCGCCGGGCGAGCCGGGCGCGCACTTGTGCTGCACGTAGTCGGTGGTCGACAGGTACATCAGGTCGATCGGGCGCGTCTCGAGCAGGCGCACGCCGGCCGCGAACACGAATTCCGACAGCGCCGCGCTGTACACGCTCGGCACCGGCTTGCCGACCAGCTCGAGCACGTTGTCGATGCCGTTTTCCTCGAGGCTCGCTTCGTCGGCCTTTTCCGACGAGAAGCAGATGCCTTTCAGCCCCTTGCCGAGCAGGCGGCGCAGCTTGTCCTTCGCGGTGACGACCGCGACGCGCGCGCCCTGTTCGGCGAAGGTCGCGAGCACGGTGGGCGCGACCAGGTACTTCGGATCGTTCATCAGCACCTCGGCGCCGGTGTCGCGATCGTAGAAATAGTTGCCGCTGATCCCGTGAATCGCCGGCGGCACGCCGGTCACGATCGACAGGTTGTTCGGGTTCGTGAAGCTCGGCACCACGCATTCGCCCTTGAGCGCCGTGCCCGGCTTCAGCAGCGTGCGCAGGAACGGCGCGACACCGGCCTCGGCGGCTTCCTCCAGATATTCGTATGCGCAGCCATCGACGCAGACCACCACCACGGGCCGGCTCATCCAGTTGTAGCGGCGGCCGTTCACTTCCACGGATACAGGCGTTTCACTCATGACGTTCATTCCTTTCGGTTCGAAGGGGTTGAGCCGTCGGCGCCCGCGCCGCGCCGAAGGGAGGTGTTTTCCATGCTTGACATTAAAATGGATGATTTGTAGATTGTCAACAACATGCAGAGAACAGAAAGCAAAACAACGCAGCAGCAAGAGGGCTGGTCTCCACTCATCCGCCGTGTGCCGCGGCGCCACAGTCAAGGGGTCTGAAGATGAACGAAGTGCCGGTAAACAAGCGTTTGAATGCATGGGCGACGGGCGCGGCCCGCCTCGCGCTGGCCGCGGCGGTCGCGCTCGGCGTCGCGCAGGCGGCGCACGCGAGGACGTCGCTGCTCGTCTACACCGCACTGGAAGACGAGGCGATGAAGCCCTACAAGGACGCGTTCGAGAAAGCGAACCCCGACATCGAGATCCGCTGGGTGCGCGACTCGACCGGCTCGGTCACCGCGAAGCTGCTCGCGGAAAAGAACAACCCGCGCGCGGACGTCGTGCTCGGCCTCGCCGCGTCGAGCCTCACGCTGCTCGACCTGCAGGGCATGCTGATGCCGTACGCGCCGAAGGGCTTCGACCAGCTCACGCGCAAGTACAGCGACGCGAACAACCCGCCGCACTGGGTCGGCATGGACGTGTGGGGCGCGACGATCTGCTACAACCGCGTCGCCGCGCAGGCGAAGAACATCCCGAAACCGACGTCGTGGGAAGACCTGACGAAGCCGGTCTACAAAGGCGCGATCGTGATGCCGAGCCCCGTGTCGTCGGGCACCGGCTACCTCGACGTGACCGCATGGCTGCAGACCTTCGGCGACGACAAAGGCTGGAAATTCATGGACGCGCTCGACAAGAACGTCGCGCAGTACGTCCACTCGGGCTCGAAGCCGTGCACGCTCGCCGGCACCGGCGAATTCCCCATCGGCATCTCGTTCGAGTTCCGCGGCCACGAACTGCAGTCGCAGGGCGCGCCGATCGACCTCGTGTTCCCGAAGGAAGGGCTCGGCTGGGACATGGAAGGCACGGCGATCATGAAGACGACGAAGCAGCCCGAGGCGGCGAAGAAGCTCGCCGACTTCATGGCGAGCAAGGATGCGAACCAGATCACCGCGCGCTGGTGGGCGATCGTCGCGTATCCGGGCGTCGCGCGCAAGCTGGCCGGCATCCCCGACAACTACGCGGACCTGCTCGTGAAGAACGATTTCGTGTGGTCGGCGAAGAACCGCCAGTCGATCCTCGATACGTGGCAGAAGCGCTACGGGGCGAAGGCCCAGCAATAACGCGGCCAACACGCCGCGACCGGCAGCGGGGCCGCGCAGCGCGCCGCCCCGTGCCCCTTCCCCTCGTCGAATCCGGCCCCCGGGCCGCCCCAGCATGGAGGCGCGCATGGCACCTTATCTGAGCGTAGAACGCATCGAGAAGCGGTACAACGACACGCAGGTCCTCACCGACATCAACCTGAGCGTGATGAAGGGCGAAATGATCTGCTTCCTGGGGCCGTCGGGCTGCGGAAAGACCACGCTGCTGCGGATCATCGCGGGGCTCGAGACGCAGAACGCCGGCCAGATCATGCAGGACGGCCGCGACATCTCGCGGCTGCCGCCGCAACTGCGCGACTACGGCATCGTGTTCCAGTCGTACGCGCTGTTCCCGAACCTCACCGTGTACGACAACGTCGCGTACGGGCTCGTGAACCGGAAGATGAAGCGCGACGCGATCCACGCGCGCGTGCACACGCTGCTCGCGCTGGTCGGCCTGCCCGACAGCCATCGCAAGCATCCCGGCCAGCTGTCCGGTGGCCAGCAGCAGCGGATCGCGCTGGCGCGCGCGCTCGCGACGTCCCCGGGCCTGCTGCTGCTCGACGAGCCGCTGTCCGCGCTCGACGCGCGCGTGCGGGTGCGGCTGCGCCAGGAAATCCGCGCGCTGCAGCAACGGCTCGGCGTGACGACGATCATGGTCACGCACGACCAGGAAGAAGCGCTGTCGATGGCCGACCGCATCGTCGTGATGAACCACGGCGTGATCGAGCAGATCGGCACGCCGCTCGAAATCTACCGGCAGCCCGCCTCGCCGTTCGTCGCGGATTTCATCGGCCGGGTCAACACGATTCCCGCCGAAGTCGCGCGGGACGGCACGCTGCGCGCGGGCGCGGTCGGCCTCGACTGCCGTCATGGCACGGCCCGCCCCGCGCCAGGCGCGGCGGTGTCGGTCTACGTGCGGCCGGAAGACCTGCGGATCCGCGTACCGGGCGAGACGGCCGACAACGTGCTGGCCGGCCGCGTCGAGAAGCTCGAATTCCTCGGCGCGTTCTGCCGCGTGAGCTTCCGGATCGACGGGCTCGACGGCCAGGAGATCGTCGCCGACCTGTCGTATCACGACGTCGACCGCACCGGCGTGCAGGCCGGCGCGCGCATCGACCTCGCGCTCGATCGCGAGCATGTCCGCGTGTTCCCGTGCGCGAAGGAGCGACTGCAATGAGCACCGTCCTGACCGAGCGCCGCCGCGGCGCCGCCGCCCCCGCCGACGTGCGGCAGATCACGCACTGGCACGACCGCCTCGCGCAGCTCGCGCTCGTCGCGATGGCCGCGCTGATGTCGCTGTTCCTGCTGCTGCCGCTCGCGCTCGTCGTGCAGAAATGCTTCGTCGACGCGGACGGGCGTTTCGTCGGCGCGCACAACTTCGTCGAATACCTCGAGGACAGCGGCGTGCTGCGCTCGATGCTGCACTCGCTGACGGTCGGCGCGCTCGTCACGCTGATCGTCGTGCCGATGGCGTTCACGTTCGCGTATGCGCTGACGCGCTCGTGCATGCCGCTGAAGAACGCCGCGCGCACGATCGCGCTGCTGCCGCTGCTCGCGCCGACGCTGCTGTCGGCCGTGTCGTTCATCTACTGGTTCGGCAACGCGGGGCTGCTGAAGCCGCTGCTGCACGGCCATTCGATCTACGGGCTGCCGGGCATCGTGCTGAGCATGGTGTACGCGTCGTTCCCGCACGTGCTGATGATCCTCGTCACCGCGCTGTCGCTCGCGGACGGCCGGCTCTACGAGGCCGCCGACGCCATGGGCACGCGCCGCATCCGCAAGTTCTTCACGATCACGCTGCCCGGCGCGAAGTACGGGCTGATCAGCGCGACGATGGTCGCGTTCACGATGTGCATCAACGACTTCGGCGTGCCGGTCGTGATCGGCGGCTCGTACAACGTACTGTCGACCGACATCTACAAGCTGATCATCGGGCTGCAGGACTTCAACCGCAGCGCGGTCGTGAGCCTGATGCTGCTGTGCCCGGCACTCGTCGCGTTCGGCGTCGATTTCTTCATCCGCCGCCGCCAGCAGTCGCAGCTCGGCGCACGCTCGACGCCGTACCAGCCGAAACCGTCGCGCGGCTTCGACGCCGCGATGCTCGCGTATTGCGCGCTCGTGTGCGCTTTCTTCATCGCGGTGGTCGGCATCTCGGTGTTCGCGTCGTTCGTGAAGTTCTGGCCGTACCAGATGAGCCTCGGGCTGCAGCACTACCGGATGGGGCTGATCGCGGCCGGCATCTTCGATGCGTACCAGAACAGCCTGCGGATGGCCGCGACCGTGGCGATCGGCGGCACGATCGTCGTGTTCGGCGGCGCCTACCTGATCGAGAAGACGCGCGGCGCGCGCTGGCTGCGCGGCTTCATCAGCCTGTGCGCGATCCTGCCGATGGGCGTGCCGGGGCTCGTGCTCGGCATCAGCTACATCTTCCTGTTCAACGCGCCCGGCAATCCGCTGAACGGGCTGTACGGGTCGCTGTGGCTGCTCGCGATCGTCACGGTCGTCCACTACTACGCGTCGAGCCACCTCACCGCCGTCACCGCACTCCGGCAGATCGACAGCGAGTTCGAGGCCGTGTCCGCATCGCTGAAGGTGCCGTTCTACAAGACCTTCCTGCGCGTGACGGTGCCCGTGTGCCTGCCCGCGATCCTGCTGATCGCGCGCTACCTGTTCGTCAACGGGATGACGACGGTCTCGGCCGTCGCGTTCCTGTACTCGCCGGACACGCAGCCCGCGTCGGTCGCGATCCTGAACCTCGACGACGCGGGCCAGATGGGCCCGGCCGCGGCGATGGCCACGCTCGTGCTCGCGACCTCCTCGTTCGCGTGCGTGCTGTTCGCCTGCATCTCGCACCGCCTGCTGCGCCGCACGCAGGCGTGGCGCAACCCGCATCGCCGTTGATTTCCCGCCGCATTCACGTGACGTCCCGACTTCATCAAGGAGACACCATGACGCTCGCCGCCCAGCCGATCCTGCTCACCCCCGGCCCCCTGACGACCTCCGACACCACGCGCGACGCGATGCTGCGCGACTGGGGTTCGTGGGACAGCGACTTCAACGCGATCACCGCGCGGCTGCGCGAACGCCTGCTGCGGATCGTGCACGGCGCAGGCACGCACGAATGCGTGCCGCTGCAAGGCAGCGGCACGTTCTCGGTCGAAGCGGCCATCGGTACGCTCGTGCCGCGCGACGGCCACGTGCTCGTGCCGAACAACGGCGCGTATTGCCAGCGCATCGCCAAGATCTGCCGCGTGCTCGGCCGCCGGCTGACGACGATCGACTACCGCGAGGATCGCCGCGTCGATCCGGCCGACGTCGAGCGCGCGCTCGCCGCCGATCCGACCATCACGCACGTCGCGCTCGTCCACTGCGAGACCGGCGCCGGCGTGCTGAACCCGCTGCACGAGATCGCGCAGGTCGTCGCGCAGCACGGGCGCGCGCTGATCGTCGATGCGATGAGCTCGTTCGGCGCGATCGACATCGATGCGCGCACGACGCCGTTCGATGCGGTGATCGCGGCGTCCGGCAAATGCCTCGAAGGCGTGCCGGGGCTCGGCTTCGTGATCGCGAAGCGCAGCACGCTCGAACGCTGCGAAGGCAACAGCCATTCGCTCGCGATGGACCTGCACGACCAGTGGGTCTACATGCGGCGCACGACGCAATGGCGCTTCACGCCGCCGACGCACGTGGTCGCGGCACTCGACGCGGCCGTCGCGCAATACGTCGACGAAGGCGGGCTCGCCGCGCGCGGCGGCCGCTACCAGCGCAACACGCGCGCGCTGCTCGACGGGATGCTCGCGCTCGGCTTCCGGCCGTTCCTGGATCCGGCGATCCAGGCGCCGATCATCGTCACGTTCCATGCGCCGGACGACCCGAACTACGACTTCAAGCGGTTTTATCAGGAGGTCAAAAAGCGCGGCTACATTCTGTATCCGGGCAAGCTGACCGAAGTCGAGACGTTCCGCGTCGGCTGTATCGGCCACTTCGGCGAAGCCGGAATTCCAGGCGCCGTCGCCGCGATCGCCGACACGCTGCGCGCGATGGGCGTGCGCCGCGTCGCGGCCGCGGCGGCGGCTTAACGACGTAGCGCGACGCAGCCGGCCGCGTGCGTACGCGCCTGCGGCCGCCCGTTTCCCGGCCGTGCGCGGCACGTGCCTCGACCCTTATTGACGAACCATCCGATGCGACCCTTCTGGATCGAACAAGCGCTGTTCAACGACGGCGATCTCGCCCCCGCGCTGCAAGGCGCGACGCAGGCCGACGTGTGCATCGTCGGCGGCGGCTTCACGGGACTCTGGACCGCGATCCAGGCGAAGCAGCAGAACCCCGCGCTCGACATCGCGATCCTCGAGGCCGACCTGTGCGGCGCCGGCGCGAGCGGACGCAACGGCGGCTGCCTGCTCACGTGGTCCGCGAAATTCCTGACGCTACGGCGCCTGTTCGGCGAAGCCGAGGCAATCCGGCTCGTGAGGGCATCCGAAGCGGCCGTGCAGCACATCGCCGATTTCTGCCGCGCGCACGCCATCGACGCGGAACTGCGCCTCGACGGCACGCTGTACACCGCGACGTCGCGCGCGCAGGTCGGCACGCTCGCGCCGGTGCTCGACGCGCTCGCCGCAGCCGGCATCCACAGCTACGAACCGCTGCCGCCCGCGGAGGTCGCGCGCCGCTCGGGCTCCGCGCGCAACATCGACGGCGTCTACTCGCCGATCGCCGCGACCGTGCATCCCGGCAAGCTCGTGCGCGGGCTGCGCCGCGTCGCGCGCGCGATGGGCATCCGGATCTACGAGCGCACGCCGATGCTCGACTTCACGCCCGGGCAGCCGGCCGTCGTGCGCACGCCGTCCGGCAGCGTCACGGCGGGCACGCTCGTGTTCGCGATCAACGCGTGGATGGCGAGCCGCTTTCCGCAGTTCGAGCGCACGATCGCGGTCGTGTCGAGCGACATGGTGATCACCGAGAAATGCCCGGAACTGCTCGAGGAGACCGGCCTCGTGGACGGCGTGTCGGTGCTCGATTCGCGGATCTTCGTCTACTACTACCGCACGACGGCCGACGGGCGGCTGATGCTCGGCAAGGGCGGCAACACGTTCTCGTGGCGCAGCCGCATCGCGCCGGTGTTCGACCGGCGCTCGCCGTACGAGGCGCAACTCACACACAGCCTGCGCGAGTTCTTCCCGTCGCTCGCCGGCGTGCCGGTCACCGCGAGCTGGAACGGCCCGTCGGATCGTTCGGTCACGGGCTTCCCGTTCTTCGGCCGCCTCGACGACGCGCCGAACGTGTTCTACGGCTTCGGCTATTCGGGCAACGGCGTCGGGCCGACCTACATGGGCGGGCAGATCCTGTCGTCGCTCGTGCTCGGCCTCGACAACGCATGGACGCGCAGTCCGATCGCGCGCGGCCCGCTCGGCCATTTCCCGCCGGAGCCGATCCGCTACGTCGGCGCGCACGTCGTGCGCAATGCGATCCGTCGCAAAGAGCGCGCGGAGGACGAAAGCCGGCAGCCATCGGCTGTCGATACGTGGCTCGCGAAGTTTGCGAGCGCAGCCGGCAAGGCCGACAAGGCGTGACGACGCGTCGACCTGACGACGCAACGAAAAAGGGACGCTGCGCAGCGTCCCTTTGTGTGTGTGCGGCAGCCCGCGCGGGCGCCGCCGACGCTCATGCGCGCGCGGTTTTATCCCGCGCCGCCTTGCCCGCGGCCGGCAGCCCCTGCTCGTGCGTCCGGCGCATCCGCGCGAGGCCGTGCGCGACGTGCTCGCGCACGAGCGCGACGGCCTGCTCGCCGTCGCCGGCCGCGAGCGCCTGCACGATCTTGTCGTGCTCGGCCGCGGACACGGCGATCGCATCCTCCTCGGCCTCGATCGCGGCCTGGCGCAGCAGGCCGAGCTGGCGCACCAGCCGGCGGTAGGTGTCGGTGAGGTGCGTATTGCCGACGCCGACCACCATCGCATCGTGGAACTGCACGTTCAGCTCGGTATAGCGCGTGACGTCGTGCGTCTTCGCGGCGTCCTTCATCGACTGGATGATGCCCTTCAGCACCTTCAGCGTGTCGGGCGAGATGCGCGTCGCGAGCGCGCGCGCGACCGACTCGTCGAGCATCGCGCGCACTTCATAGATCTCCTCGGCCTCGCGCAGCGGCACGACGCGCACGGTCACGCCGCGGTTCTTCTCGTTGCGCAGCAGGCCGGCCTGCTCCAGCGCACGAAACGCTTCGCGCACGGGGCCGCGCGACACGTTCAGCCTGGTCGCGATGTCGACTTCGTTGAGCTTTTCGCCGGGCGCGTATTCGCCGGAAACGATCGCGCGCTCGAGCATGTCCTGGACGATCATCGCGAGCGACTGGCTTTGCAGGAGTTCGATGGCGCTGAGCGCGTTCGGGGAAGTCATGGTCGGACAGGCAGCGGAGCTGCGGGTGAAAACGAGGGCGCCCTATCGGCGAATGATCCTTGTATACCCTCGGTCCGACATATTGTCAACAGTTTTCAGTTTCCAAAAATCCATGCCGCCTGCCGGAACACGCCCGGCAGGCGGCGCGCACGCGGCGGCCGAACCTGCCCGGCCGCGCGACATCCGGCCGTCAGGCCGTGCGCTTCACCGGCCCCGGATCGCTCTGGCTCGGCCGGCCCGTTTCGACGTGGCCCGCGAAGCGGCGCACGACCTTGTCGTCGCCGCCGCGCAGCGTCGTCGCGGTGATCGTCAGATCGTACCAGCCGTGGCTCGACGACAGCGCGAAGTGATCCTCGATGCGCTCGCCCGGCTCCAGCGTGTAGGTCCGCGCAGGCGCATGCCCGTATGCGTTGTCGACCGTCACGCGGCACGTCGCGCGGCCGCTGTTGCGCAGCTGCAGGTACACGTGGCGGTTGCGCACGTCGTAGCCGATCTTCGCCTCGGGGTTCGCGTGGCGGCCGTCCGCGGCGAGCCGCGTGTTGCCCTGGAACTCGCACAGATAGCCGTTCGGGCCGTAGGCGGCGAGATGGTACTCGCCGCGCGCGGCCGACGTGCTCCACGTATCGGCGAAGCGGTCGTGCGCGGACACCGCGTAGCGGCGCGGCGGCGTCGCCGGGTTGCGGCGGTCGTACACGTAGAACGCGGCGCCCGCGTCACCGGCGTTCGCGAAGTCGAGCGACACGCTGTCGTCGCGACCATGCACGTGGGCATGCACGAACAGCTCGTACGGCAGCGCTCGCGCCGGACGCGTGCCGGGCTCCTGCGCCGGCATCGACTGCCGGGCGGGCACCTGGTACGCCTGGCCGGCCGTCGCGATGTGCTGCGGCACCGTGAAGCTCACCGTGCGCGTGTCGGGTCGCGCGGAGAAGTCGAACGCCGACGTGAGATCGCCGCAGATCGACCGGCGCCATGCGCTGATGTTCGGCTCCTTCACACCGAAACGCGCTTCGAGGAAACGCAGCACCGACGTGTGGTCGAACGTTTCCGAGCAGACCCAGCCGCCCTTCGTCCACGGCGAGATGATGATCAGGGGCACGCGCGGCCCGAGGCCGATCGGCTGGATGCCGCCCGGGTCGGCGCCCGGCACGAGCGGGCTCATTTCGCCCGGATACTGGTTCAGGTCGAGCAGCTCGTCGCCGAGGTTCGACAGCAGGTTCGACGACACGATGCCCTGGCCGCCCACGCCGCTCGTGACCGGCGGCACCGGCGGCACGACGTGGTCGAACAGCCCGTCGTTCTCGTCGTAGTTCAGGATGAACACCGTCTTCGCCCACACCTCCGGGTTCGACGTCAGCGCCTCGAGCACCATGTTGATGTAGAACGCGCCGTCGGTCGGCGACGCCTGCGGGTGCTCGCTGTACTTGTACGGCGACACGATCCACGACACCTGCGGCAGCCGGTTCGCCTGCACGTCGGCCTTCAGCTCGGCGAGCGTGTGGTCCGATGCGCCCTTGTCGACCAGCGGGCCGCTCGCGCCTTCCTTCACCTGGAACTTCTTGAAGAACATCAGCGAGTTGTCGGTGTAGTTGTCGGTCGGGTCGCCCGGGATGCCCGTGCCGCCCTGGTACACCTTCCAGCTGATCTTCGCGTTCTCGAGGCGCTCGGCGTAGGTCGTCCACGTGTAGCCGTTCACGTCGTCGCGCTCGCCGATGCCCGGGCCGTTCGGCGGGTTGCCGTAGACGTTGCGCGGGTCGACCGTGCCGGTCCACAGGTAGATGCGGTTCGGTGCGGTGTCCGCGTGCGCGGAGCAGAAGTACGAATCGCAGATCGTGAATGCATCGGCCAGCGCGTAGTGGTACGTGAGATCCTGGCGCTTCAGATAGCCCATCGTCAGCACGTCCTGCTTCTGGTTCACCCATTGGTCCCACTGGCCGTTGTTCCAGGACAGGTGGCCGCTGCTCCAGCCGTGGTTGGTGCCCGGCTGGAATTCGGTCGTCTGCTTCGGATCGAGGTAGAACGGCAGCACGTACGGCGCCGACGGATCGAGGCCGCGCGAATGGTAGTTCTTCGTGAACACCGACGCCGGCGGCTGCTGCCATACCGGCGCACCGCTCGGCAGCAGGTGCGGGCGCGGATCGTTGAAGCCGCGCACGCCGCGCAGCCCGCCGAAGTAATGGTCGAACGAACGGTTTTCCTGCATGAAGATCACGACGTGTTCGACGTCGCGGATCGTGCCCGTGCGATAGGCGGCCGGCATCGCCAGCGCGTTGCGGATCGCAGGCGGAAAGCCCGCATAGGCGGCCATCGCGCCGGCCGACTGCGCGGCAAGGCGCAGGAAATCGCGTCGATTGTTCGAGGACATGAAGGGAACCCTGTTGTCGGTAGGAGTGAGGGCCGGTCGAGCGGGGCCGGCGGTCGGTGTGTTACCCGCCATTACCCCGCACCGGCGTGTCCCGGCCATGACCGGTTACCGCAGGTTTCTTTGGGTGACCCACAGGTTTTTTTCGAAGCGGCGCACGACGCGCCTTTCATGCGGCCGACACACGCGTGCGCTACGCTGACGCGCGATGAAGAGGGGGGGGAAGCCGAGTCGTGTTCGATCAGCTGAAGGCGTTCCACGCGACCGTCCGGCAGGGCAGCATCACGCGCGCCGCGCGCCATCTGGGCGTGAGCCAGCCGACGATCGCCGCGCAGATCCGGCAGGTCGAACAGGTGTACGGCGTCGAGCTGTTCTACCGCAGCGGCCGCAAGCTCGAGGTGACCGAGACCGGCATCGAGCTGCTGCCGCTCGTCGAGCAGATGATCGCGCTCGAGGCGCAGGCCGACATCATGCTGCGCAACGTCGGCGGCCTGTTCGAAGGCCACCTGCGGATCGGCGCAACGGGCCCGTACTACATCATGGATGCGGTCGGCCGCTTCTCGCACGCGCATCCGTCGATCGCGCTCACGTGCCGGATCGGCAACTCCGATGAAATCCTGCAGGCGCTGCAGGAATTCCGCATCGACCTCGCCGTCTCGTCGCGGCGCAACGATGCCGACGGCCTCGAACGCAAGGTGATCTCGACCGATCCGCTCGTGCTCGTCGTGCACCGCAACCATCCGCTCGCGCGGTTCGATGCGATCGATCCGGCTCGACTCGCCGACGTGCGGCTGCTGATCCGCGAGGAAGGTTCGGTCACGCGCCGCTGCACGGAGACGATCCTGGCGGCGGCCGGTGTCGCGGCCGTGTCGGTTGCCGAGATCGGCAGCCGCGAAGCGATCCGCGAGGCGATCCTGCACGGCGTGGGCGGCAGCCTGTTTCCGCTCGGCGAGGCCGAACGCCATCCTGACCTGCGCGTGATCGCGCTGCGCGGCGCCGAAACGACGATCGACGAATACGTGTACTACCTGAAGGCGCGCCGCCAGAGCCCGGCGATCGACGCGTTCCTCGCGTGCATCCTGCCGGACGGCGGCAAGCCGGCCGCGGCGGACGAAACCGGACGCACGGCGCGGCGGGCGAACGCGCGCTGAGCTGCCGCGCGCTCGCCGGTTCCGCACTTGACCGGCGCTGTTCCCGCGCCTTCCCTCGTGTTGCCTCGTGCCTTCCTTCCGTCGTTGCGCTCACCTCATTTCGGCAGTGCCGGAATCATCCACGTCAGCACGTGCTGCTGCAGGAACACCAGCACGCCGAGCAGCAGCGTGAGAATCACGCTGTGCCAGAAGGTGCGCGCAAACACGACACCTTCCTGCCCTTTCAGGTCCGTCGTCGATACGCCCGTCGCGATGTTCTGCGGCGAGATCATCTTGCCCATCACGCCGCCCGACGAGTTGGTCGCGGCCATCAGCACCGGATCGAGGCCCAGCTGCCGGGCGGCCACGACCTGCAGGTTGCCGAACAGCGCGTTGCCCGACGTGTCGCTGCCCGACAGGAACACGGCGATCCAGCCGAGCGACGCGGACACCAGCGGGAACAACGCGCCAGTCGACGCGACGCCGGTGCCGAGCGTGTAGCTGATGCCCGAGTAGTTCAGCAGGTACGCGAGGCCGACGATCATCATCACCGTGACGATCGCGATCCAGGTCTGCCGCCACGTCTTCACCACGCATTCGACGAACGCGCCGGGGCCGGTGCGCGTCAGCGCGGCCGTGATGAGCGCCGACACCAGGATCGCGGTACCCGTGCCGAGCGGCTGGAAGTCCCAGATCGCCGCATACGGCTTGTGGTACAGCGACACGAACACCGCGTTGTGCAGACCCGGCCACTTGATCTTCACGTCGCCGATCGCCGCGATGTTCGCGTGCACCCACACGATCACGACCACCGACACGACGAGCCACGGCAGCCAGCCGCCGAAGCCCGCGCGCGCGGCGCCGGCCGCCGCCGGCACGCTGCGCGCGAGCGCGTATTGCGGATCGGGCTGCGGCTTCCACACCTGCAGGAAGCCGATCGTCACGATCAGCGACGTGAGCGACGACAGCACGTCGGTGAGCTGGTAGCCGAGGAAATTCGACGTGACGAACTGCGCGAGCGCGAAACTGCCGCCCGACACGAGCAGCGCCGGCCACAGCTTCGAAATCGAGCGCAGCCCGCCGTACGCGCCGACCACGTAGAACGGCAGCAGCAGCGCGAAGAACGGCAGCTGGCGGCCGACCATCTGCGCGAGCGTCGCGGGCGGCAGCGACGTGACCGCGCCGAGCACGGTGATCGGCACGCCGAGCGCGCCGAACGCGACCGGCGCCGTGTTGAACAGCAGCGTATAGGTGAGCGCTTCGAGCGCGGGGAAACCCAATGCGATCAGCAGCGCGCTCGTGATCGCGACCGGCGTGCCGAATCCGGAGATCCCTTCGAGCAGGCACCCGAACGAGAACGCGACGACGAGCAGCACGAGGCGGCGGTCGTCGGGCAGGTTGTCGAGCATCCACTGCCGGAACTGGTCGAAGCGGCCCGACTTCACCGCGATGTTGTACAGCAGCAGCGCGTTGAAGACGATCCACATCACCGGCACGACCGCGAGCGCCATGCCGGCGCCGACCGCGTTGAACGCCAGCCCGGCCGGCATGCCCCACGCGCCGATCGCGACCGCGAGGCCCGCGACGAGCCCGGCGAGCGACGCCTGCCACGCCGGGCGGCGCAGCACGCCGAGCGCGATCAGCGCGACGGCGATCGGGATCGCGGCGACGAGAAACGACAGCAGCAGCGAGTGGGCGACGGGCGTCAGCGGCTGCGCGAAGACGATGCCGGGCGGTAGGGCGTCGGTCGGGTTCATCGTGTCTCCAGATGTCGACCCGAGTTGGCGCTTTAGCGCTTACTCGGGTCCCATGCCTTGCGCTGACGACCCGGGTTGGCGTGTCGATGCCCCGGGTTCGGTACAAGGCGATGTCCTGTGGTCACGACCACGATCGGGCGCTTGCGCACGCAACGACGTTGCATGGCCAACCGATCGGTCGCTTAAAAGAGGTTAGGAGGCGCGCGGCGCTTGTACAAGGGGGACAAGCCCGATGCGCGACGACCCGATACGGCCGTTGCGCCGCCAGATGACCGGCGGATGGCGGGCGGCTGTCGCGTTCGACAGGAAGCCCGGTCATGCGGTCGACCGCGCAATGTTGCGCGCGCGGCAAAGGTGACTGACGGCAACGAGGATGTTTCGTCCGGCATCCGACGCCTAGACTGGCTGCATCGATTCCGGCCGGGCCAGAAACGGCGCGGCACCGGAACCTCTCGGAGCAGACACGATGAAGACGATCCAACACGCGGCATGCGCCTTCCTGCTGATCGGCGCGGCCGTCGCCGCCCATGCGCAGGCGGCATCGACGGTGACGCGCGCGCAGGTCCGCCAGGAACTCGTTGAATTGCAGGCCGCCGGCTACCGGACGCGTCTTGCAAGCAGTCCCGACTTTCCGGAGCACATGCAGGCGATCATGCAGCGTGCCGCGCGGACGCGCGGCGGCGACACCGGTCACGGCAGCGACGGCCGGGCGAACGGGGAATCAGGCAAGCCGGCGCTGCCGCACGCGATCGATCGCGGCACGTACGCGCATCACTGATCCGATGACGGAAGGAACCGGACGATCGCGCCGCGGCGGCGCGGCGCGCGCTGCGCCGGCCGCCTGCGCGACCGTCAGACGCTGAAGCGGTTCAGCGTATAGGCGCGATAGGCCGCGACGAACGCATCGAACGATCCGGCCTCCTTCGCTTCGAGTTCGGCCTGCTCGGCCAGCGACTTCGCGGCGAGCGCCTGCTCGGTGTGCAGCGTATCCGCCGACGGCGGACGGGCGCGGAAATGCGCGGCATGCGCTTCGCTCTGCGCGAGCGCAAACGCGAGGAACGACTGGCCGTTGTCGCTCATCGTGCGCAGCACGCGCGCGGACGGCGTGCGTTCCGGGTCGGCGAGCTTCTCGCGCTGCGCGGCAATCGCGCGTGCGTGCTCGTCCCCGCCGCGGATCTCGTCGAGGCGGCGGCCGACGGTTTCGATATCGGCCATCAGCGCGTCGGCCCACTGCCGCAGCGAGATCGACTGGCCGTCGCGCGTGAGCGCGAGCCCCGGCTTGCGGCCTTCCATCGTCACGCTGCCGAAGTTCGCGTTCGCTTCCTTGTACGCATCGCAGTCGAGCGGCGCACTGTCGTCCAGCGCGCACGCGAGCAGGAATGCGTCGATGAAGCGCGTGGTTTCCAGCGCGATGCCGGTCGGCTCGAACGGATCGATGTCGAGGCAACGCACTTCGATGTACTGCACGCCGCGCGACGCGAGCGCATGCAGCGGCCGCTCGCCCGAGTACGTGACGCGCTTCGGGCGGATCGTCGAGTAGAACTCGTTCTCGATCTGCAGCACGTTCGTGTTGATCTGGATCCACTCGCCGTCGCGATGCGTGCCGATCGCCTCGTATGCCGGATACGGCTCGCTCACGGCCTTCGACAGCGCGTCGAGATAACCGGGCAGCGTGTTGTAGTCGACGTGCAGCGCGGCCTGGGCCGTCGTGTTCGAGTAGCCGAGATCGCTCATCCGCAGGCTCGTCGCATACGGCAGATACAGCGTGTCGGCGTCGAACGTGTCGAGCTTGTGCGGCTTGCCGCGCAGGAACTTCGTGTCGAGCACCGGCGATGCGCCGAACAGGTACATCAGCAACCAGCTGCGGCGGCGGAAGTTGCGGATCTGCGCGAGATAGCGCTCCGACTGGTAATCGACGAGCGTGGCCGTCGAGCCTTCTTCCGCATGCAGGCGCCGCCACACCTCCTCGTGCAGCGAGTAGTTGTAGTGGATGCCGGCGATGCACTGCATCGTGCGGCCGTAGCGATACGCGAGGCCGCGCCGGTACACCGTCTTCAGGCGGCCGATGTTCGACGTGCCGTAGTTGGCGATCGGAATCTGGTCGTCGGCCGGCAGCAGGCCCGGCATCGAGTCGTTCCACAGCAGCTCGTCGCCGAGCGACGCATAGACGTAGCGATGCAGGTCGTCGAGGCGTTCGAGCGTGATGGCGGCATCGCGCTCGGCGGGCGTGATCAGCTCGATCAACGCTTCGGAATAGTCGGTCGTCAGCGCCGGATGCGTGAGCGCCGAACCGAGCGCGCGCGGATGCGGCGTGAACGCGATCATGCCGTCGCGCGTCACGCGCAGGCTTTCCTTCTCGATGCCGCGCAGGCCGTCGGGCAGATGCTGCCGCGTCGGGCCCGAGCTCAGCGCGTCGAGGCGTTTCAGCAGCAGTTCGGACTGGCGGTGAGTCATGGTGTTCGACATGGAGACGCAAGTGCGTGACGGCCGCGCGCAGAACGCCGCGCGCGGCCGGCTGGATTGTTGGTCGCTTCGTTGGTAGCGGGCACTTTAACATCTCGCCGGAACACGCGCTTGAGGTGGTGCCGGGCACGGCACACGGGCCTGAGCGGGCCATCGGAGGGGCCGGCGCGGCAGTCCGGGCCCGTGTCACCCGTTCGCGACGAAGCCGATCCGCACGCCGGTCACCGCCATTCGTCGGACGGAACGAGAACGACGAACGGGTGGCGGCAGGTGCAACCGTGCCGCTGAATGGATCGGGAAACGACGCGTGCGCAGGCATCCGCACGCGCGACATCCGGCCGATGCCGGATGCGTGGAATCGCCATCACGGACCGCGTCACGCCGGCACTCGCCGCATGCCGGCACCGCGTGCGCAGCGGGTTGCGGCGCCGCCTTCTTGCGGTCGCACCCGACCGCGGTGCGCCGCGATCACCCGCCGCGCGCGCCGCCCGCCCGGTCGGCCACCTCATTCCACAGATGCAGCGCCGCATACGCGCGCCACGGCCGCCAGCCTTCGGTGCGGCGTTTCTGGCTGGCGAGCCGGTCGAGCGCCGGATCGCGCGCGGCGATCGACTGCATCAGCACGAGATCGGAGGCCGGCCACGCATCCGGGTCGCGCCACGCGCGCATCGCGATGTATTCGACGGTCCACGGACCGATGCCCGGCAGATCGAGCCACGCGCTGCGCAGCGTCGCGAGATCGGCATGCGCGCGATCGACCGGCACGTCGCCGGCCGCCACCGCGCGCGCCACGCCCGTCAGCGCCGCCACCCGCTTGCCGGGCATCCCGATCTTGTCGAGATCGCACGCGGCCAGCGCGTCGGGCGTCGGGAAACGCCACGCGGGTGCGCCGTCGTCGTCATGCACCACGCGCTCGCCCGCCCGTTCGACGAGCCGGCCGACGATCGTCGTCGCGGCCTTCACGCTCACCTGCTGGCCGACGATGGCGCGCACGGCCAGTTCGAACCCGGACCACGCACCCGGCACGCGCAACCCCGGCGCGGCCTCGACGAGCGGCGCGAACCACGGATCGCGCCCGAGCCCGCCGCCGATCGCGGCCGGATCGGCGCCGAGGTCGAACATCGTCGCGACGCGCGCGGCGAACGCCTCGTCGACATGACGCGCGACGGCCCCTTCGACGGTCGCGATCAGGCAATGCTTGCGCGGATGTTTCGTGACGGTGAGCCGGCCCGCATCGCCGTGCAGGTCGACGATGCGGCGATACGCGCCGTCCGCAACCTGTTCGACGCCCGGAATCGCGCGCCCGCTGAAGAAGCGCAGCACGCGCGCCCAGTCGTACGGCGCCTGGTAGCGCAGCGTCATTTGCGCGGACGGCGGCACGTGGCCGCCGTTCGCGATGGACGTGATCGTTGTCGTTTCGATGCTCAAACCGCACTGCCCTCCGTCACGGCTTCGGCTTCATCGGGGTGGATATGACGCGCCTCGGATGCGAGCAGCGTCGCCTTGCGGCGCACGCCCCAGCGATATCCTGCCAGCGCGCCGCCCTTTTGCACGACGCGATGGCACGGGATCGCGAGCGCGACCGGATTCGACGCGCACGCGGAGGCGACCGCCCGCACCGCGCGCGGCGAGCCGAGCGCCTCGGCAATCTCGGAGTAGCTGCGCGTCTCGCCGTACGGAATATGCGTGAGCGCTTCCCACACGCGCTGCTGAAATGCGGTCGGCGCGATGTCGAGCGGCAGGTCGAATGCGTGCCGCGTGCCGTCCAGGTATGCGCGGATCTGCGCGACGAATGGCGCGAGCCGGGCGGACGCCTCGACCAGCTCGGCGCGGGCAAAGGCGTCCTTCAGCTCGCCGACGAGCGCCGCCGGTTCGTCGCCGAACGCGATCCGGCAGATGCCCTGCCCGGTCGCGGCGACGAGCACCGTGCCGAGCGACGTCGACGCGGTCGCATAGTCGATCGTCAGGCCGGCGCCCTGGCGGCGGAACGCGGACGGCGCCATCCCGAGCTCGCGCGGCACCGACGCATAGAGCCGCGACGGCGAGTTGAAACCCGCATCGACGGCCGCCTGCGTGACCGGCTGCCCGCTTTGCAGCGCCTGCCGCAACGCGGCGCCGCGCTGCGCGGCCTGGTACTGCCGCGGCGACACGCCGACCACGCGCTTGAAGAGCCGCTGCAGGTGGAACGGGCTCACGTGCACGGCATCGCTCAGTTGCTGCAGCGTGAGCCGCTCGGCATGCGCGTCGAGCACCGCGCACGCGCGGTTGACGATCTCGAGCTCGCGCGGCAGCCCTTCCGGCTGACAGCGCTTGCAGGGCCGGAAGCCGGCCGCGCGCGCGGCCGCCGGATCGGCGAAGAACGACACGTTCTCGCGGCGCGGCAGCCGCGATGCGCAGGTCGGACGGCAGAACACGCCGGTCGTGCTCACGGCATAGAAGAACGCGCCGTCCGCATGCGGATCGCGCTTGGTCACGGCGCCCCAGCGGGCATCGTCGGTCGGATAGGCAGTTTTCATCTGAACCTCGCACGCTCTAGTGTAGATGGTGCCTACTCTAGACATCGGCACCTGCCGTCGCGCCCTGAATCTTGCTCTGTGATTCGCGCCGCGAACCGGGGACACATCGGTCGGCCATCCATCCGACAAAACACCCGAAACGGCTGCTCCGGCGCGGTTTTCGTCATCGTCCCGTCACCATTTTGCTGCAGTGCGGATGCGACAAATCGCCGTCCTGACGTTTTTTTGCAAACGGAATATTGCGTCGCACCATCGCCGTGTGTATAGTTGGAACTGTCTCCTCCATGTCTCCTCCTGATATGGATTAAGCCCGTTCCGCACTGCGTGAACGGGCTTTTTTTCGTCTGTCGATTGTGCCGTGTTCCGGCCGGCGGCGCCGGCGCGATGCGCCTACACTCGATGCTCGTCGACTGCGAAGGAGTATCGGTTCATGAAGCCCACCATCCGCGGGATCGATCACATCGTGCTGCGCGTGACCGACATGGCGGCGATGACGCGCTTTTACTGCGACGCCGTCGGCTGCCATGTGGAAAAGGAGCAGCCCGATCTGGGCCTCGTGCAGTTGCGCGCCGGCGATGCGCTGATCGACCTGCTGGCCGTCGGCGGCCCGATCGACCGCCCCGACAGCGGGCCGCCCGGCACCGGGCGCAACCTGGATCACCTGTGCCTGCGCGTCGAGCCGTTCGACCCCGACGCATTGATCGCCCATTTCGCCGCGCACGGCGCGCGCCCGGGCGCCCCGGCCGAACGCTACGGCGCCGGCGGCTACGGGCCGTCGATCTACCTGTTCGATCCCGAAGGCAACATGGTCGAGTTCAAGGGGCCGCCGCCCGCGATCGGCTGAACGCGGCCGGCATGCGGGCCGTCACGCGTCCGCGCGCGCCTTCAGCACCGTCCATTCGACCGCAACGGGATCGTGGTCCGCGCTCGAGATCCACGCCGCGCCGTCCTGCACCGTGCACTGCAGGCGCATCGTGCGCTCCGCGAGCTGCCCGAGCGCGCTCGCGACGCCGTCGGCGAGCGACAGCACCTGCACGTTGCGCAGCCGTTCGACCTTGCTGCGCACGCCCTGCCACCAGATATCCGAGGTCTTGCCGCCGTACGCGATCACCGTGACCTGCCCGGCGCGGCCGGCCGCCTTCGAGATGCGCCGTTCGTCGGGCTGGCCGGCCTCGATCCACACGTCGATCGCACCCGTCAGGTCCTTCTGCCACAGATCGGGTTCGTCGACGTCCGACAGCCCCTTGCAGAATTCGAGCCGCTCGTGCGCGAACAGCGCGAACGCGACGATGCGCACCATCATCCGGTCGTCGGTTTCCGACGGATGGCGCGCCACCGTCAGCGCGTGATCGGCGTAGTAGTGCCGATCCATGTCGGCGATTTGCAGTTCGGCTTTGTAGATCGTGGATTTCAGCGCCATGCGGAGTCGGCCCGGGCGGGCATTCGGTTCGGTCGGGCCGTGATGATACCGAATGCGCGCCGCCCGGCGCGTGTCATGCGTGCCCCACAGCGCAACGGCCCGGCATCAGCCGGGCCGTGTTCGGTTCGCGCCGCCGGCACCTCGGGCCGGCGCGCTCGCGCGTCGTGCGACTGCGCGGGGATGGATCGGTTACTGCTTCACGAAGCGCGAATCGGTCCAGAGGCCTTGCTGGTCGCTGTTGTCGGCGCTGACGAACTGCACGTCGCCCTGGTCGACCGACACCACGCGGAAGCGCTGGCCTTCCGGCACCGACAGGCAACGGAAGTCGTCGAAGTACTGCTGCTTCGCCTGCGACTTGCCGTCACGCTCGTGATTCAGTACGGAATCCAGATTGTCTTTCGACAGGCAGCCCCAGGCATTCTTCGTCAACTGGATTTCCTGCTTCGGCTTCACGGCGGAATCGCCGCCGGCCTGGGCAATCGACACCGCGCAAAATGCGCCGACGAGGGCAAAAAGGATACCGGTACGCTTCATCATGTTCTGTCTCCAGGCTGCGGGCACCAGGCTTGGGTTAGCTATGCGTTTAAAGATGATCGTGAACCCGCGTTTTTCACTTTAGAAGACCGGCAAACGATAGCAAGCACATTTGTTGTGCGACCGCAATAGCGGCGGATTGTCGCACCCCCGTGCCCAGCCCGTTTTTCGCGCGCGCATGCGGCGGAAAACACCTGTCGCGTGGCGGACAGCCCCGTCACGCCGGGCGGAAAGCGTTATCCGACAAGGCTTTCATCCAAGTTACATGGCGGCAATTGAACGGTTTGGATAATCCATTTCGTGATCCCGATCATTTTGATGCGCCGCACATAAAGTCATCCGAAACGATTCGACTTTACCGCAGCGCGGAATCGCCATTACCCGACACAAGAAAAATGCCAGGTATAAGCGAATCCGTATTTATCCGTAGTTCCCCGCATGGATTCGGCACCCGAGAAAGTCCCGTCGCAAGCGTTTTTCGCCAGCGTGTTTACCCTGCCTTATTCGGACTGGATTGCGGGCGTTCGAAATAATCGCGCTGGAAAATGCACATGCGATAGGCGTTGTGATACGCGCCGTTTCCGAAAAATTCTTCCTTCAATTCGGCTTCGTGCTGGAATCCGCATTTCTCGTACACGTGAATCGCCGCCGCATTCGACGTGTCGACGATCAGGTACAGCTTGCGCATGTTCAGCACCTTGAAGGCGTACTCGATCGCGAGGCGCGTCGCCTGCCCTGCATAACCGCGCCCCTGGCATTGCGGCGCGATGATGATCTGGAACTCGCCGCGGCGGTGGATGTAGTCGAGCTCGATCAGCTCGACGAGGCCGACCAGCTCGCGTTGCGCATCGACCGCGACGAACCGGCGTTCGCGCTGGTCGTGCACGTGGCGGTCGTACAGTTGCGACAGTTCCGAGAAGGTTTCGTACGGCTCCTCGAACCAGTAGCGCATGATCTTCGCGTCGTTGTTCAGCTCGTGGACGAAGCGCAGGTCCTGGCGCTCCAGCGGCCGCAGCGCGAGCGTGTGGGTATCGTTCTGGAGTTGCATGTTGGTGTCCTGTTGGATGCCGGCGCACGGGCGGAACGCCCGCGCGGCACGGCCGCGTCCGGGCCCGTTCCGCACTGTAAGAAATTGAACGCGGGCGAGGTTCAGAGCCTAGAATGGGAGCAAGGGTTCCTGCCACCGCAAGGAGGCTATCGTGATCGAGCAAGTCATACTCGGAATATTCCTCGTGCTGCCGCTCGTCATCGTCGCGGCGCTGTTTTCCGACGAACTGTGGCAAGAACACCGGCGCCAGCATCCACGCGACGAAAACGCACCGCATATCGACTGGAAGCATCCGTGGCGCCGCGTGCGACGCGGCCATTGAGCCGGTTCACCCTCGATCCGCAGCACGCGCCGGCCCGGACGCCCCGGGCCAAGTAACGCGCGCTGCACCGCCCCTTCGACCCGATTCCCGCCCAACCCGCGAGACGCCGACGTGAACGACAAGCCCGCTGCCCCTGCTCACGATATCCCTCACGAAACGATCGACCTGCAGATCGCCGACGTGCTGGCGGCCGTCCGCTACCCGGCGAACAAGGATGCGATCGTCGATGCCGCGCGCGACGCCGGCGCCAGCAACGAAGTGCTGTCGATGCTCGACGGCCTGCCCGAACAGGACTACGCGGACGTCGATGCCGTCACGCACTGGGTCGCCGGCAACTTCGGCCCGGGGCTCGGTATTTGAGCGGATGCCGATAACGCGATAGGATCGGGCCGCACCGGTCGCGCCGCGACCGGGAGGCGTGCTGCCCGGCGCAAGATCGGGTGCGGGCACGCGTGTCCGGGGGACTCCATGGAAGGCATCCTGATCCAGCACACGACGCGACGTCAGCTCTGGTTCGGCGCGCTGACGGCGCTCGTCATCCTGCTCGCGCTCGGGATCGCCGCGCCGCACGCGAACGTCGCGCTGCCGGCCGTCGAGCCGTTCATGCCGATGTGCGCACTCACCGTGTTCACGACCGCGAGCATCGCCGCGTTCTTCCTCGGCGCGCAGTTCACCGTCACGCGCCAGCCCGTGCTCGGCGCACTCGGCGGCGCCTATGCGTTCACCGCGCTCGCCGTCGCACTGCAACTGCTCACCTTTCCCGGCGTATTCGCGCCGCACGGCCTGCTCGGCGCGCGCCCGCAAAGCGCCGCGTGGATGTGGATCTTCTGGCATGCCGGCTTCCCGTGCTTCGTGATGGCCGCGCTGTTCGCGCGCGAGCGATTGACGCGCGCACCGGTCGGCGAGCACGAGACGCGCCGCTGGACGGTCGCGCTCGTCGGCGGGCCGGCCGTCGCCGCGGCGCTGCTGTGCGCGCTCGCGCTGAACGTGTCGCTGCCGCCGGCGTTCCATCCGCCCGGCGACGCGGCCGTGCTGCCCGTCAACGGCATCGCGCTCGTCGTGTGGCTCCTCAACGCGCTCGCGCTCGTCGCGGTGCTCGCCACCGGCCGGCTGCGCACGACGCTCGACCTGTGGCTCGCGATCGCGGTGCTCGCGTGCCTGACCGACACGACGCTGAACCTGCTGACGACGAATCGCTTCACGGTCGGCTGGTACGTCGCGCGCGTGTTCAGCATGTTCACGCCGGGCGTGCTCGTCTGCGTGCTCGCGTGGGAAGTGACGATGCTGTACCAACAGCTGTTCGAGGCGCATGCGACGCTGGTTCGCTCATCCGCGCGCGACGGGCTCACCGGCGCATTCAACCGCAGCCACTTCAACGACCATTTCCACACGCTGTTCCTGCAGGCGCGGCGCCAGGGCGAACCGCTGTCGCTGCTGATGGTCGACGTCGATCACTTCAAGGCCTACAACGACACGTTCGGTCACGTGAAGGGCGATGCGTGCCTGATCGCGGTCGCGAATGCGCTGGCCGGTGCGGTGCGGCGGCCCGCCGATATCGTCGCGCGTTACGGTGGCGAGGAGTTCGCGATCGTGCTGCCGAACACCGGTGCGCGCGGTGCGCGCGTGGTGGCCGACGAAGCGCGCGAAGCCGTGCTTCGGCTCAACCTCGAGATGCCCGATTCGCCGGCCGGACGCGTGAGCGTCAGCATCGGTTGCGCGACCGTGTCGGCCGACGATCTGTCGACGACCGACGCGTTGATCGAAGCCGCCGATGCCGCGCTGTATCGTGCGAAGGATACAGGGCGAAACCGGGTCGTCGTCGCGTGAAAACGTCTGCTGTTTGGCTATTTGTTACGGTCATTGTGACCGGAATAATCCGCCGTTACGGATTGCGGAGCGGCGATACGATCGCTTACAGCCGGTGTTGATGGCGCTCGCTATGCTGGGCTTCATATCGAACCCGAGCAGGTGAACGCCATGAAGAAGACCCTTTTGCTGATTGCCGGCGTCGCCGTGTTGCTGAGCGGCTGTATCGTGGTGCCTGACGGTGGGTACTACGGCGACGGGTATTACCACCATCATCGTCATTGGGATTGATGCTGGCGAGGATTCCGGCGCGTCGCTCGCGTAACGGCCGACGCGCCGTCGTGATCGATGCACCGACGGTTTGATTTTCGCCCAGCGATCGGCGCGACGAGCGCAAGCACGGTGGTCGTGCAGTGTAGTGTCGTAAGCAACAGGGCGACCGAGATCGCCTGACAAGAGAGCCGCCCGTCTCGTCCCAGGCAGCCGCTCACTTCCCGATGCAGAACCTGCTGAAAATCACCCCCAGCAGATCATCCGACGTGAACTCCCCGGTAATCGAATTCAGTTGCTCCTGCGCGAGCCGCAGCTCCTCGGCAAACAGGTCGAGCGACTGAGCGCGTTGCTCCGCGTGATCCGCCGCCTGCGCCAGGTGTTCCTGCGCGGCCCGCAGCGCGATCAGATGCCGCTCGCGCGCGAGGTACACGCCTTCGGCGCCCGCCTGCCACCCGGCGATCCGCAACAATTCCGCGCGCAGCATGTCGATGCCGTCGCCGCGCTTCGCCGACAGATGCACCTCGGTCAGGTCGCCTTCCGCCGCCGGATGCTCGACGCACGCCGGCACGCCGGTCAGGTCCGTCTTGTTCAGCACGCGCACCACCGGCACGCCGCCGGGAAAGCGCGCCGCGATCACTTCGTCATCGGGCGTCATTCCCGTGCGCGAATCGAGCAGATGCAGCACGACATCCGCGCGCTCGATCTCGCTCCACGTGCGCGCGATGCCGATCCGCTCGACTTCATCCTCGGTCTCGCGCAGCCCGGCCGTATCGATGATATGCAGCGGAATCCCCTCGACCTGGATGGTCTGCGCGACCTTGTCGCGCGTCGTCCCGGCGATCGGCGTGACGATCGCCAGCTCCGCGCCGGCCAGCGCATTCAGCAGCGACGACTTGCCGACGTTCGGCTGCCCCGCGAGCACGACCGACAGCCCTTCGCGCAGCAGCGCCCCCTGCCGCGCATCGCCGAGCACATGCGCCAGCTGCGCGCGGATCCTCGCGAGCTTGCCGCGCGCGTCGGCCGCCTCGAGGAAGTCGATCTCCTCCTCCGGAAAATCGAGCGTCGCCTCGACCAGCATCCGCAACGTGATCACGTCGTCGACGAGCGCATGGATCTGCCGCGAGAACGCCCCATCGAGCGAACGCCCCGCCGAGCGCGCCGCGGCCTCCGTGCTCGCCTCGATCAGGTCGGCGACGGCCTCGGCCTGCGCGAGGTCGAGCTTGTCGTTCAGGAACGCGCGGCGCGTGAACTCGCCCGGCTCCGCGAGCCGCAGCCCGAAACCGCGCCCGACATCCAGGCAACGCTGCAGCAGCAGTTGCATCACGATCGGCCCGCCATGCCCCTGCAGTTCGAGCACGTGCTCGCCGGTGTACGAATGCGGCGCCGGGAAATACAGCGCAATCCCGCGGTCGAGCGGCGCGCCATGCTCGTCGAGGAACGGCACGTAGCTCGCATGGCGCGGCGCGAGCTTCTGCCCGCACAACGCGTCGATCAGCGGCAGCGCGGCCGCCTCGCCGCCGCGCCCGAACGATACGCGGACGACCCCGATGCCCCCTCGGCCGGCAGCAGTGGCGATGGCGACGATCGGATCGGAGTCGGTAGCGAGCATGGGAATCGGGGATGAGGATGAAAACGGTGCGCCCGCACAACAGTTCGGGCATCGGAACGCCGGCATTGTAGCGTGCCGGCTCACACGCGACCGGCCACCGTGCCGGATTCGAACTCGCCCGAATTTATCCCGCCGGGGATAAGCCGAGTATCAGTCCAGCGCGATGACTTTGCCATCGTTTCGGACGAGTATGCCCGCTGGAGCGCCCCAACGATTTGCCCCCAAATTTCCGCACTCCATCCGGCCAAGGTCGCGATTCGTCCGAAAGAGATACGTTTAGCTCATATGGTTGTCTGAAACGCGTCGATGGAATTGCACAATCTCCCCCATGCCGACATCCGAAGAAAAAGCCGCGTTCTCGGAACGCCTGAAATTCGCCCTGCGGCGCAGCCCGGAGAAGGTCACCGGCGCGACCGAGCTGGCGAACCGATTCAATCTGCGCCACCGCGGAACGCATCCCGTTTCGCCGCAAACCGCGCACAAGTGGCTAACGGGGCGCACGATTCCGACATCGGACAAACTCGAAACGCTCGCCGAATGGTTGCGCGTCGAAGTGCACTGGCTGCATTACGGGCCGTCGCCGAGCGTGATCGAACACCCGACGCCGCAACCGCTGCCCCGCGACGAGCGCTACCCGCCGACGCCCGAGACGATCGAACTCGCGTCGAAGATCGAGGCGCTGTCGCCGCATCAGCGCTACCTCGTGCAGGAACTGGTCGAGCAGTTCTACGGCGACCTGAAACTCGAAGCGAAGAAAGCCTGATCGATAGCGCCGCGCGCCGCCGCCGGGAAACAAAAAAGCCGCATGGTCATGAACCATGCGGCTTTTTTTGCGTGCGTCGCGGGCGGCTGGCCGCCCGCGCGTGCCACGGGCGTCAGGCAGGCTTCTTCTTGACGCCGCCGAGCTTGCGCGTGATGTAGTACTGCTGCGCGATCGACAGCACGTTGTTCACGACGTAGTACAGCACCAGGCCGGCCGGGAAGAAGAAGAACATCACCGAGAACGCGATCGGCATGAACTTCATCATCTTCGCCTGGACGGGGTCCGGGGGCGTCGGGTTCAGGCTCGTCTGCACGAACATCGACACGGCCATCAGCACCGGCAGGATGAAGAACGGATCGCGCTGCGACAGGTCGTGAATCCACAGAATCCACGGCGCGCCGCGCATTTCGACCGAGGCGAGCAGCACCCAGTACAGCGAGATGAACACCGGGATCTGGATCACGACCGGCAGGCAGCCGCCGAACGGATTGACCTTCTCGGTCTTGTACAGCTCCATCAGCGCGGCATTCATCTTCTGCGGATCGCTCTTGAAGCGTTCGCGCAGCGCCTGCATGCGCGGCGTGATTTCCTTCATGCGCGCCATCGACTTGTAGCTCGCGGCCGACAGCGGGAAGAACACGGCCTTGATCAGCACCGTCAGCAGCACGATCGCCCAGCCCCAGTTGCCGACGTAGCTGTGGATCTTCTCGAGCAGCCAGAACAGCGGCTTCGCGATGATCGTCACCCAGCCGTAGTCCTTCACGAGCTCCAGGCCCGGCGCGATGCCTTCGAGCATGCGCTCTTCTTCCGGACCGGCGAACAGGCGCGCCTGCACGTCGGCCGACTGGCCCGGCGCGATCGCGGCGACCGGCTGCTTCACGCCGACGCGGTACAGCGTCGGATCGATCTTTTCAGCGTAGATATCGCGCTTCACGCCCTGCTGCGGAATCCACGCCGACGCGAAGTAGTGCTGCACCATCGCGACCCAGCCGTTGTCGGCGGAGTTCACGAAGTCGGCCTTGTTCTTGTCGAGGTCGCTGAAGTTGATCTTCTGGAAGTGCTTCGCGTCCGTGTAGACCGCCGGCCCGAGGAACGTGTGCGAGAACATCGGCGTTTCGACGGCCGTGTTGTCGCGCACCAGTTCCATGTAGACCGTCGGCGTGACAGGCGCCGTGCCGACGTTGTCGATCTTGGTGTCGACGCCGATCACGTAGCTGCCGCGCGTGAACGTGTAGGTCTTCACGACCTTCACGCCGCCCTTCACCGGCGACTCGAACGACAGCTTCAGCGTGTTCTGGTCGCCCGTCAGCGACGTCGAGCCGGGGTTCAGCTGCGTGTAGACGTCGTTGTGGTTCGGGAAATCGCCGCCGAGCAGGCCCGTGCGCGCGAGATACGTGTGGCCGGCCGTGTGGTCGAACAGCGTGATGTACAGGTCGGGCTGCTTGCCGTCGCCCTGCTTCTTCAGCGTCAGCTTCGCGAGCGTGCCGCCGCGCGTGTCGATTTCGCCGTCGTACACGTCGGTCGAGAACTTCACGAGCTGCGCCTGCGCGGCCGGGGCCGTCGTCGTCGGTGCGGCGCCGGCCGCGGCGGCAGGCACTTCACCTGCGGTCGTCGTCGTCGCGCCCGTGCCCGATGCGCCGCCGGCCGCGGCCGCGGGGGCCGTCTGCGTGGCGCTCGGGAAGAACATCGACGGGCGTCCATGGGACCGCTGCCAGTTGTCGTACAGCATGACAGCTGACATGAAGAAGATCACCCATAGGACGGTGCGTTTGATATCCATGCGTTGTCTCAGAGTCGATGGGACCGCGCGTCGGCTTCGCCGCGAGCGCGAGTGTCGGAGTTGGGCGGCGGGACGAGGTCGATGCCGCCCGCGGAAAACGGATGGCATCGGCACACGCGCCTGACGGCGAGATACGTGCCGCGCGCGGCGCCATGATACTGGATTGCCTCGCGCGCGTAATCCGAACAGGAAGGATAAAAACGGCAACGGTTGCCGAGCATCGGGCTCACGGCAACCTTGTAGAAGCGCAGCAAGGCGATCAGTACCGTTTCCATACCTTGGGCGGCGCCGTACGACGCCGCGTCAAAACCGGCCGGGCAGGCGCGAACGCCGCACCGGGCACGGATGCGTCACTCGGACGCGGGCTTCGACGCACGGCGCGCGATTTCCCGGACTGCCCTGTCGAGCAGTTCGCGGATCTCGGCCGCGCACATCGCCGCGAGCGGGGCGGAAGCCGCGCTCGGCAGCGCTTTCTTGTCGAAGCGCGTGTGCTGCCGCAGCAGCAGGTCGTAACCGGCGAATTCGGCCCGGCGCAGGCGAAACTGATCGCGCGCCAGCCGCTTCACGAGGTTACGCGTCACCGCTCGCGGCGCATACTTCTTGCCGATGACGAGCCCCAGACGTGCAGGCTGACCGGTCGGCTTGCCGTAAATCACGAAGTGCGCGGAGCGCCGCCAGGGGCGCAAACGAAAAACGGATGAAAATTCATCCGTTTTCAGAAGTCGCGCAGCTTTCGGGAAGGCGGCTTTCGTCTGCGACGGATTCGCACCCGGCTCGACGGCACCTTCCGCAGGACTGCGGACGGCGGACACAGCGCGCAACCTGCCTTAGATGGCGAGGCGCTTGCGGCCCTTCGCGCGGCGAGCGTTGATGACCTTGCGGCCACCTGCCGTCTTCATGCGGACACGGAAGCCATGGGTGCGCTTGCGGCGCGTCACGGACGGTTGGTAAGTACGTTTCATGATGTTCTCACTTGTTCGAGAATGTCGAAATTCAGGGGACCGCGTGCCCTTAACCGGAGGCATTCGGGCGAACGCAATCGCCGGGAATACAGGATTGGTTTTCGCGGAACCCGCTATTTAAACCGTTTTTCCGTTGACGGTCAATACTTTACGAGTCGCTCGCCTGTGCCAGGCCACTCCGATCCGGCCCCGCGCCCCACAAACACAGCCTGTGGATAAGTCCCGCTGTGGCCGCGTTTGGCGTTAGAATCTCGCCTTATCTCCAAGAATCCCGCACGCCGCCTCGGCTCGCGCCTGCCCCTCCAACACTGTGACGCAGGCGTCCGAGGCACGCTCGCACGACCGCTTCGGGCCTTGTTGCGCGACCGCGACAAGGGCGCCGGCGAGCCGCGCTGTGCATGCAAAAAACGACAGTTACTTGATGAACGATTTCTGGCAACACTGTTCCGCACTGCTGGAGCGCGAGCTGACGCCCCAGCAGTACGTGACGTGGATCAAACCCTTGGCCCCGGTGGCCTTCGATGCGTCGGCGAACACGCTGTCCATCGCCGCGCCGAATCGTTTCAAGCTGGATTGGGTCAAGAGCCAGTTTTCGGGACGGATCTCCGATCTGGCCCGGGATTTCTGGAACGCGCCGATCGAAGTCCAGTTCGTCCTGGATCCGAAGGCCGGCATGCGCAGCGCGCCCGCAGGCAGCGCGCCCGCAGGCAGCGCGCCGGCCGCCCCGCGCGCG
>NZ_JAAGPK010000397.1:0-802 GCF_017104685.1 Burkholderia sp. Tr-20355
TGTCCGAGCGCGTCGCCGGCGACGACCGCCCCGTCTGGTTCGCGGTCGGCCCCGGCAACAACGGCGGCGACGCGCTGGTGGCCGCCGCGCACCTCCAGCAGCTCGGTGTCGCGACGCAGGCGTGGATGCCGGTACCGGTCAAGCCGGACGACGCGCAATGGGCGCTCGGCCTCGCCCGCACGGCCGGCGTGCCGCTGTCGGCCACACCGCCCGCCTCGCTGGACGAATACGCGTGGGTCGTCGACGGGCTGTTCGGCATCGGTCTCGGCCGCGCGCTCGACGGCGCATTCGCCGAGCAGGCCGCGCGGATCGCCGCGCATGCGCGCAACGGCGGCCGGGTGCTCGCCCTCGACGTGCCGAGCGGGCTCGACAGCGATACCGGCCGGATCGTCGGCGCGGGTGTCGCCGTCGCGGCCACCCACACGCTCACCTTCATCGGCGCGAAACCGGGCCTCTATACGGGCGACGGCCGCGACCTCGCCGGCGCGATCGACATCGCATCGCTCGACGTCGCGCCGCCCGCCGCGCCGGCCATCGTGCTGAATGCGCCCGCGCGGTTCGTGGCGGCGCTGCCCGCGCGCGCGCATTCGTCCCACAAGGGTACGTACGGCAGCCTGGCGGTGCTCGGCGGCGATACCGGCATGTGCGGCGCGCCGATCCTGGCCGCGCGCGCCGCGCTGTTCGCCGGCGCCGGCAAGGTGCACGTCGGCTTCCTTGGCGCCGGCGCGCCGCCGTACGACCCGCCGTTCCCCGAACTGATGCTGCACCCGGCCGACGGCCTCGATCTCGAGGCGATGACCGC
>NZ_JAAGPK010000398.1:0-999 GCF_017104685.1 Burkholderia sp. Tr-20355
GCGCTCGACCGCGAGCGCGACACCCATCCCGCCGCCGATGCACAGCGACGCCAGCCCGCGCTTCGCGTCGCGCTTGGCCATCTCGTGCAGCAGCGTCACCAGGATCCGGCAGCCCGACGCGCCGATCGGATGGCCGATCGCGATCGCCCCGCCGTTCACGTTCACCTTCGACGTGTCCCAGCCCATCTGCTTGTGCACCGCCAGCGCCTGCGCCGCGAACGCCTCGTTGATTTCCATCAGGTCCAGGTCGCCCGGCGTCCAGCCCGCGCGCTCCAGGCACCGGCGCGACGCCGGCACCGGGCCCATGCCCATCACGCTCGGATCCACGCCCGCGTTCGCGTACGCCTTGATCCGCGCCAGCGGCGTCAGGCCGAGCGCCGCCGCCTTCTGCGCCGACATCACCAGCACCGCCGCCGCCCCGTCGTTCAGCCCCGACGCGTTCGCCGCCGTCACCGAGCCGTCCTTCGAGAACGCCGGCTTCAGACCGGCCAGCGATTCCGCCGTCACGCCGTGACGCACGAATTCGTCGGTGGCGAACTGCAGCGGCTCGCCCTTGCGTTGCGGAATCGACACCGGCACGATTTCATCGTCGAAACGGCCGGCCTTCTGCGCGGCTTCCGCCTTGTTCTGCGACAGCGCCGCGAACGCGTCCTGCTCCTCGCGCGTGATCCCGTATTCCTTCGCGACGTTCTCCGCGGTGATGCCCATGTGGTACTGGTTGTACACGTCCCACAGGCCGTCGACGATCATCGTGTCGACCAGCTTCGCGTCGCCCATCCGGAACCCGTCGCGCGAGCCCGGCAGCACGTGCGGCGACGCGCTCATGTTCTCCTGGCCGCCCGCGATCACGATGTCCGCGTCGCCCGCGACGATCGCGTTCGCCGCCAGCATCACGGCCTTCAGGCCCGAGCCGCACACCTTGTTGATCGTCATCCCCGGCACCGCGTTCGGCAGCCCGGCCTTGATCAGCGACTGCCGCGCCGGGTTCTGCCCCGATCC
>NZ_JAAGPK010000399.1:0-825 GCF_017104685.1 Burkholderia sp. Tr-20355
GGGTGGAGAGAGGCGGGGGCGGGGGGCAGCAGGACGGGCGGGGGCGCGTGGGAGGTGCGGCGCGGGACAGGCGGGCCGGGGGGCGCATGCTGCAGGCGGTCGGGCGCGGGGGCGAAGCGCGCCTGGCGCGTGTCGACGTCGAAGCCGAACGCGGCGAACGCGTCGAGGTTCGCGCCGCCGCTGCCGAGCCCGAGTTGCAGCCGGCCGCCGGCCAGCGCATCGAGCACCGCCGCATCCTCGGCGAGCCGCAGCGGATCCTCGAGCGACAGCGTGACGATGCCGGTGCCGAGCTCGATGCGGCGCGTGCGTTGCGCGACGGCGGCCAGCAGCACGAGCGGCGACGGCAGCCGGCCGTACTCCGCGCGGAAATGATGCTGCGCGACGAAGCCGCCGTCGAAGCCGAGTTGTTCCGCCGCGACGAACAGCGTCTCGAGATCCGCGTAGACGCGGCGCGCGTCGCCGGCGCCGTGCACGTGCGTGAGAAAACCGAGCTTGAACGGCCGGCGCGCGGCCGGTGCGGGAGAGGACGAATGGGTCATGTCGGGATCGGATCGGAGGTGAGCGAAGCGGCTTCGGGCCCGGCGGTGGCCGGCGTCCAGCCGAGCGCCGGTGCGATCGCTGTCGCGACGGTTTCGAGTTGCCGCAGCGCATCGCGATGCGAGGTGCTCGCGGTCTGCACTTGCACGACGAGTTCGGTCGCGCCGGGCAGAGCGGGGTCGGCATGCAACGCGGTCACGACGTCGGCGGGCGTGCCGCGCAGCACGCCGAAGCGGTCCAGCAGCGCCGGCACGTCGGCCGGCGCGGGCGCCGGTACGCCGCCGGCCC
>NZ_JAAGPK010000400.1:0-608 GCF_017104685.1 Burkholderia sp. Tr-20355
CCCGCAACGTCGCGGCCGCCCGCGCGGATTTCCTGCCCGACGTCAGTCTCACCGCGCTGATCGGGCTCGCGACGCGCGGCGGCGCATCGCTGTTCCAGGCCGCCTCGCGCACCTACAACGTCAACCCGGCCGTGAGCCTGCCGATCTTCGACGGCGGCGAACGGCGCGGTGTGCTGCGCAAGCGCGACGCGCAATACGACCTCGCGGTCGCCGGCTACAACAAGACGCTGATCGGCGCGATCGGCGAGGTGGCGGACGATCTGCACCGGCTGCGTTCGCTCGCCCAGCAGGCCGATGCGCAGCAACGTGCGTTCGACTCCGCCGCCGATGCATGGCGGCTCGCGGACGCGCGCTACCGGGCCGGCGTCGGCAGCTATCTCGATGCGCTCGTCGTGCGCCAGCAGCTGCTGATCGCGAGCCGCGAGGTCGCCGCGCTGCGCGCCCAGCGCGCGGACCAGTCGCTGCAGCTCGTCGCGGCGCTCGGCGGCGGCTTCCGCGCCGAGCCGGACGACGTCGCGCTCGCCGCCACTCCTTCCCACCGTCCTTGACATCGAACCATGAGCAGCGACAATACCTTGCAGACTCCCGCGCGACCGGCAGTCGCCGAT
>NZ_JAAGPK010000401.1:0-647 GCF_017104685.1 Burkholderia sp. Tr-20355
TCAGCTGGACGACAGCGCGCGCACCGCGGCCGCATTCAGCCACGCGCTGTCGTCCAGATGCTGGATGAACACCGGCGTATCGGGCGCGATCGCGTTCAGTTCGGCCACCGTCGGGCCGCGCTTTTCCGCGAACTGGAAGGCGGTCCAGCCCGCCGCGACGCGCGCCCACTGCGGCGCGGGCGTGCGCTGCACCTGGCGGCGCAGCAGGTCGAGCGCATCGGCGAGCGACGTCACGCCGTCCCAGCGCAATTCCATGTTGAAGCTCAGGCCGCCGCCGATCGCGCCCAGATGCGCGTCGTTCAGGCCGGGGATCGCGGTGCGCCCGTTCAGGTCGATGCGGGTCGTGCCGGCACCCGCGTGACGCAACACGTCGCGATCGCTGCCGGTCGCGACGATGCGCCCGCCCGCGACCGCGATCGCGCTGACGAACGAACGCGTGTCGTCCTGGGTCGCGATCTTGCCGTTGAAGACGACGAGGTCCGCCGCACGTGCGGAGTCCACGGCCCTAAGCACCCTGCGCCCTCCCGAGCGGCTCGGCGGGCGCGCGGCGGCTGCCTCCCGGCATGCCGTCCGGCGGCACGCGGCGAGCCCGACGTCGCGCGTCCGTATGCCGGCACGCGGGCGCCGCGCCCCCGTCGAATGCGCCA
>NZ_JAAGPK010000402.1:0-923 GCF_017104685.1 Burkholderia sp. Tr-20355
ATCCACCCGTTCTCGGACATGGGCGCGCTGAACCGCGCCGGCAGCCGCGTGATCGTGAAGGCCGACGGCGTCTACCTGTGGGATTCGGACGGCAACAAGGTGATCGACGGGATGGCCGGCCTGTGGTGCGTGAACGTCGGCTACGGCCGCAAGGAACTCGCCGACGCCGCGTATCGCCAGTTGCAGGAACTGCCGTTCTACAACACCTTCTTCAAGACCACGCACCCGCCGGTGATCGAGCTGTCCGCGCTGCTCGCGGAACTGACGCCGGCCGGCTTCAACCACTTCTTCTACTGCAACAGCGGCTCGGAAGGCAACGACACGGTGCTGCGCCTCGTGCACCAGTACTGGCGCGTGCAGGGCAAGCCGCAGAAGAAGTTCGTGATCTCGCGCAAGAACGGCTACCACGGCTCGACCATCGCGGGCGGCACGCTCGGCGGGATGGGCTACATGCACGAGCAGATGCCGTCGAAGGTCGAGCACATCGTGCATATCGACCAGCCGTATTTCTTCGGCGAAGCGCAGCCGGGCGAGACGCCGGAAGCGTTCGGCCTCGCGCGCGCGCAGCAGCTCGAGGCGAAGATCCTCGAACTCGGCGCGGAGAACGTTGCCGCGTTCATCGGCGAGCCGTTCCAGGGCGCGGGCGGCGTGATCTTCCCGCCGTCGACGTACTGGCCGGAAATCCAGCGGATCTGTCGCAAGTACGACATCCTGCTTGTCGCCGACGAGGTGATCGGCGGCTTCGGGCGCACCGGCGAATGGTTCGCGCATCAGCACTTCGGTTTCGAGCCGGACCTGATCACGATGGCCAAGGGCCTCACGTCGGGCTACGTGCCGATGGGGGCGGTCGGCATTCACGAGCGCGTGGCGCGGCCGATCATCGACAACGGCGAATTCAATCACGGCCTCACGTACTCGGGCCA
>NZ_JAAGPK010000403.1:0-732 GCF_017104685.1 Burkholderia sp. Tr-20355
TCGTGCCGTGCGCCCACGCGTCGCTGCCCGCGCGATCGGAGCCGACCGCGAGATCGGCGATCAGCCCCGTCGCCATGCCCGCGCCGCGCGCGGCGTGCTGCGCGTCGCCGAGCGCGCGCGATGCGCACCATTGCAGGAACGTGTGGAACGCGATCGTGTCGGCGTGCTCGTGCGCGAACGCCTCGACTTCCGCCGATCCCGGCGTGCGCCACGGCGCCGGCCACTGCCGCCAGTCCGCGCCGATCCCGTGCTCGATGCAGAACGCCTGCAGCGCATCGAAGCGCGCATGCGCGTCGAGCGCCGCGCCGCCCGCCGCGCGAAACCGCTGGTATGTGTCGCGCGACGGGTCGTTGCCGGCGCGCCACGCGTCGAAGCACGCACGCAGGCGGCGCAGCTTCATCGGCAGCACGCGCGGCCAGTCGATCAGCGGCGCGTCGGCCGGGCCGGCGGGCGCGTGATGCGCGCCATCGGCGCCCGGCACCGCGTCGCAGTCGAGATACGCGACGTTGTGCCAGCGCCGCGACGACGGCGAATACGGGCTGTCGTGCGCGGGAAGGGCCGGATAACCGGCGTGCGTCGGGCTGATTGCGACCGCCTGCGCGCCGTGTCGCGCCACCTGGGCGACCAGCCGCGCGAGGGCCGTGTAGTCGGCCGCGCCGTCCTGCCCGCCGCGGCGCAGGCGGTACACGTTGGCCGCGATTCCCCCGCTGCGCGCCGGTGGCGCGGCATGAA
>NZ_JAAGPK010000404.1:0-541 GCF_017104685.1 Burkholderia sp. Tr-20355
TCGCGGGCCGCGGGCGCCGTGCCTGCCTATGGAGAGCGCGGATGAGCGCACTGCCGATCGCGACCAATCGCTATTTCGACAGCCACTTCGGCCTTCCCGGCGTGAAGCTGTTGCCGAACGAGTTCTACACGACCGCCGAGGACATGGTGCTGATGACCGTGCTCGGCTCGTGCGTCGCCGCGTGCATTCACGATCCGTACGCGGGCATCGGCGGGATGAACCACTTCATGCTGCCCGACGACGGCGCCGATGCGGGCGCGGCCGCGTCCGAATCGATGCGCTATGGCGCGTACGCGATGGAAGTGCTGATCAACGAACTGATCAAGGCCGGCGGGCGCCGCGAACGCCTCGAGGCGAAGGTGTTCGGCGGCGCGGCCGTGCTGGCCGGGATGACGACGATCAACATCGGCGATCGCAACGCGGATTTCGTGCGCCGCTACCTCGCGCTCGAACGCATCCGCATCACCGCGGAGGACTTGCAGGACGTCCATCCGCGCAAGGTCGCGTTCATGCCGCGCACGGGGCGCGCGATGGTGAAGAA
>NZ_JAAGPK010000405.1:0-701 GCF_017104685.1 Burkholderia sp. Tr-20355
GATCCGCTCGTCGCCGACGCGATCGCGCGCTCGCTCGCGCTGGCGATGAGCGCCGGCACGCTGTCGGTCGGCGTCGGCGTGCCGGTCGCGTTCGCGCTGGCCGGGCAGTCGCCGGCCCGCCGCCATTGGTCGCTCGCGCTGCTCGGCGTGCCGCTCGCGTTCTCCGGGCTGGTGATCGCGTACGGCTTCATCCTCGCGTTCGGCCGCGCGGGCTTCGTGACCACGCTGCTGGCCGCGCTGGGCGCCGATCCGACCGTGGTCGGCGGCGCGATCTACACGATGCCGGGGCTCGCGTTCGCCTACGCGTACTACCTGATTCCGCGCGTCGCGCTGATGATCTACCCGGCGCTCGCGAATCTCGACCGGCGGCCGCTCGACGCCGCGCTGACGCTCGGCGCGCGGCCGTGGCGCGCGTGGCTCGACGTCGCGTGGCGCGAGCTGTGGCCGTCCGTCGCGTCCGCCTGGTGCCTCGTCACCGCGATCGCGCTCGGCACCTACGGCACGGCGATCGCGCTGGCCGGCACGCAGATCAACATCCTGCCGCTGCTGATGTACCTGAAGCTGTCGGACGGGCAAACCGATTTTTCGCAGGCAGCCGTGCTGTCGATCGTGCTGACGGCCATCTGTACCTGCGTTCTGGCACTGGGAGAAGGCCTTGTTCGCCAACGACGTCATTGAATGCGCGTGGTCCGAACCGGCGC
>NZ_JAAGPK010000406.1:0-773 GCF_017104685.1 Burkholderia sp. Tr-20355
CTGAATGGCAAGACCGCAGTCGTCACGGGCGCCGCGAGCGGCATCGGCAAGGAAATCGCCCTCGAGCTCGCCAAGGCGGGCGCGGCCGTCGCGATCGCCGACCTGAACCAGGACGGCGCGAACGCGGTCGCCGACGAGATCAACAAGGCGGGCGGCAAGGCGATCGGCGTCGCGATGGACGTGACGAACGAGGACGCCGTGAACAGCGGCATCGACAAGGTTGCCGAAACGTTCGGCTCGGTCGACATCCTCGTGTCGAACGCCGGCATCCAGATCGTCAACCCGATCGAGAACTATTCGTTCTCCGACTGGAAGAAGATGCAGGCGATCCACGTCGACGGCGCGTTCCTGACGACGAAGGCCGCGCTCAAGCACATGTACAAGGACGATCGCGGCGGCGTCGTGATCTACATGGGTTCGGTGCACTCGCACGAAGCGTCGCCGCTGAAGTCGGCGTACGTGACGGCCAAGCATGGCCTGCTGGGCCTCGCCCGCGTGCTGGCGAAGGAAGGCGCGAAGCACAACGTGCGCTCGCACGTCGTGTGTCCGGGCTTCGTGCGCACGCCGCTGGTCGACAAGCAGATTCCGGAGCAGGCCAAGGAGCTCGGCATCAGCGAAGAGGAAGTGGTGAAGAAGGTGATGCTCGGCAACACGGTCGACGGCGTGTTCACGACGGTGCAGGACGTCGCGCAGACGGTGCTGTTCCTGTCGGCGTTCCCGAGCGCCGCGCTCACGGGTCAATCGTTCATCGTCAGCCACGGCTGGTTCATGCA
>NZ_JAAGPK010000039.1:0-59589 GCF_017104685.1 Burkholderia sp. Tr-20355
CCGGGCTGCGCGTTGAGCGCCTCGCGCACCCGACGCTGCGCGGACGGCAATTCGACCGCGATCGGCAGCCGCCAGTCGCGATCGCACAGCGCCTGTACGAGCGTGACGTACGCGCCGAACATCGCGTCGACCATCCCGTCCGGAAACAGGCCGTCGACGCTGTCCCACGCGAGCAGCGCGCCGTCCGGCACGCGATAGAGCTGATGATCGAGCCACACCTGCGGCGTCTGCGAAATCATGTCGTGCAGATCGCCGAACACGCGCGCGAACGCCTCGGGCACGAACGGCGCGTCGCCGAGATTGCACGAGAACACGACGGGCGCCGCGCGCGGCGTGCCCTGCCGGCGCGCATCGCGCAGCACGTCGAGCGCCGGATACGCGGCGTGCGCGATCGCGCCGTGCAGCCGCTGCTGGAAAACGCGCACCGCATCGGCCGCGCTCGCGTCGGCCTGCACGTCGCATTCGACGAGCAGCAGCGTCGTGAAATCGGCGATCACGCGGCCGAGATCGGGTGCGTCGCCATGCCGGTCGAACAGCGGCACGTTGAGCAGGAACGCATGGCGGCCGCTCCAGCGTGCGAGCACCGCGGCAAACGCCGCGCCGAACACCGACGACAGCGTCACGCCATGCTGCGCGGCCCGCGCCTGCAGGCGCGCAAGCTCGTCCGTGCTCAGCGTGTGGGCGACGCGGCTGAAGCGCGGCGCGCGGATCGCTTCCGGCGCGCGGGCCAGCGGCAGCGCCGGCCCTTCCGGCAGCGTCGCGAGCTTTGCGTGCCATGCATCGCGCGCCGCGGCCCGCGCGTCGCGCGTATCGGCCGCGCGACGCGCGAGCCAGGCCGGGAACCACGTCGACGGCGCGTCGGGCAACGCCGACGGTTCGGCATACGCGACACCGATCTCCTGCATCAGCAGCCGCACGCTGTCCACGTCGGCCGCGAGCAGGTCGACACTCAACCACACGCGATCCTCGCCGCCGGGCATCTGCACGAGCCCCATCATGAAGACCTGCGCGTGCTCGACATCGAGACATTCGTGCGACCGGAACGCGCGCAGCGACGCCCATTCGGTTTCCGCGTCGGCGGCCGTCTTGCCGCGCCAGTCCGCATGCGCGAGCACCGGCGCGTCCGATGCCGCGAGGATCTGCTGACGACCGCCGGCGAAGCGCGCGCGCAGCATCGGATGACGCTCGCGCACACGCCGGCACGCCGCGTCGAGACGAACGGGATCGAGCGCCTGGCTGCGGAATTCCAGAAACGCGTGGCAGCTCACGTTGCCGAGCACTTCGCCGTCGCCGCGGCCGAGCCAGTACGCCTGCTGCACCGCGGACAGGTCGAACGGCGCGTGCACGTCGACATCCTCGCCCGCGACGTCGGGAGCCGGCCGCGCGACACGCGGCGCATTCGCCAGCAACGCGGCCCACGCGCCGAGCGTCGGCGTGCGCGCGAGCGCATCGAACGTCAGCGCGTAACCGAGACGGTTCACGCGCGTCTGCAGATACATCAGCCGGATCGAATCGAGGCCGCAGCTCAGCAGGTCCTCGTCATCGTCGAGCGATGCGATTTCATCGACGGATTCGTCGAGCAGCCCGGCGATCAACGCAACGAGCTGCGAGCGAAAGTCGGTGGAGGAACAACAGGAAGGATCGGAATGGTCGATACGGGAATCGACAACGGTCTGGCTCATGGGCACGCCTTGTATGGGTCGTTCGATGGCGGATCCGCGCGGTGGCGGCCACCCGTGAATGAGAATCTATCTCATTCACTCCCATGTGCCCGGTCGATTCCTTTAGGCTGCCGGTCAGTTGTTTTAGATTGCCGCGCTCGTCAGTTCGTCGTCGTCGATCGCGTTCGACGACGCGCGAATATCGCTCGGCGAAATGCCGTAGCGCTTGCGGAACGCGATCGAAAAATGCGCGGGACTGTAGCCGACGCGATACGCGACGGTCGACACGTTCGCGTCCTCCGCGCACAGCATCGCGTGCGCGGTCCGCAGCCGGTATTCCTGCAGGTACGCATACACGCTCGTGCCGAACACCTTGCGGAACCCGGCCGTCAGCTTGCGCGAATTCATCCCGACGCGGCCCGCGAGCGCGTCGAGCGTCGGCGGCTGCTGGAACTCGCGTGTCAGGATGTCGCTCGCCGCATACACGCGCTCGACATCCGACGACGTGACGCGCACGTCGGCCGGCGCGAACTGCCGCTGCGTCGCGAGCAGCTGCGCGCTCAGCGCGGTCAGCTCGAACGCCTTCGCCTTCAGGTAGTACTCGCGCACCGCGCCCTCGAACGGGCAGGTGGCGATCTGCACCGCGAGCGCCTGCAGCGCCTTCGACGCCGGGCAACTGACGATGCGCGGATCGCCGCCCGTCGGCGCGAGCATCTTTTCCGGCAGCAGGCTCAGGTTGCGGTCGAGCGCGTCGAGGCCGAGCTGCACGATCGTGTAGCGCAGCGGCACGTCGCGATCGTAGATCTGGTGCGTCGTGAACTCGCCGTCGTTGGCGATCACGCACAGGCCCGGCCCCTTGATGCACTGCTCGGGCTGGCCGGGCACGCGGCAGCGCAACTGTCCGCTCTGCACGAGGACGAGCTTCAGCCCTTTTTCGAGCGGCTCCTCGTACCAGTCGCGGCTGTCCGAGCACAGCGTGCCGCTCATGAGTTTCATGCCCGCATCGACGTGCACCACGCCCGGATGGTTGCCGGGCACGAGCACCGGCGGGTGACGTCGTGACGAAGCGAAGGAGGTCGAGCTCATCGGAGGGTCCGTTGGTTAGGCGGCACGCGCGGACCGGCGCGCGCCGGCGGCAACCGGCCGATTGTCCGGCCGGACCGCGCGGGCGCCGCGCAACGGACGCCCGATCGAATGAAATTGCCGCGATATCAAAAGAAACGACGCTATCGCGGCGCGTGTTCCAAATGATAATACCTCTCATTTACATTTTTTGACAACTTGCCGGAACCCAAGATCTGCGCATGCAATCCTCCCTTTCCTCCCTGGCGCCGGCCGTGCCGGCCGACGCGCCCGACTGGCCCGACGACGTCGCGCGCCGCTACCGCGACGCCGGCTACTGGCAGGACACGACGTTCTTCGACGCGCTCGATGCGTGTGCGCGGCGCCATCCCGACGCGCTCGCCGTCGTTGACGGCGCCTGCCGGCTCGGTTATCGCGACCTGCTGGCGCGCATCCGGCGACTCGCGGGCGGCCTCGCTCGGCTCGGCCTGACGCGCGGCGACGCGGTCGTCGTCCATTTGCCGAACGGCGCGCGCTTCATCGAGACGTGCTTCGCGCTGTTCCAGCTCGGCGTGCGGCCGGTGCTCGCGCTGCCCGCGCACCGCCACTACGAGATCGGCGCGTTCTGCCGCTTTGCCGGCGCGCGCGCCTATCTCGGTGCGTCGCAACTCGGCGATTTCGACTGCCGCCCGCTCGCGGCCGCGTTGCAGGCCGACTGCCCGACGCTCGCGCACGTGGTGATGGCCGGCGACGATCACGCGTTCACGTCGTTCGACGCGCTGTATGACGCGCCGCCCGTACTCGAATGCGCGGCGCGCGCCGACGACATCGCCTGCTTCCAGCTGTCGGGCGGCACGACCGGTACGCCGAAACTGATTCCGCGCCGCCATCGCGAATACCTGTACAACGTGCGCGCATGCAGCGCCGCAAGCGGCTTCGGTGCCGACACCGTGTATCTCGCCGCGCTGCCGATGGCGCACAACTTCACGCTGTGCTGCCCCGGCACGATCGGTGCGCTGCTCGCGGGCGGCCGCGTGGTCACGACCGGCCGGCCCGAGCCCGAACAGAGTTTCGCGCTGATCGCGCGGGAACGCGTCACGCATACCGCGCTCGTGCCGCCGCTCGCGCTGCTGTGGCTCGACGAGCAACCGCAACGGCAGGCCGACCTGTCGAGCCTGCGCGTGCTGCAGGTCGGCGGCGCGCGGCTGATGGACCACGCGGCCGCGCGCGTGACGCCCGTGCTCGGCTGCCGGCTGCAGCAGGTGTTCGGGATGGCCGAAGGGCTCATCTGCTGCACGCGGCTCGACGATTCGCCCGAACGCATCGCGCGTACGCAGGGGCGCCCGGTATCGGATGCCGATGAAGTGCGCATCGTCGACGAAGCCGGCGAACCGGTCGCGCCCGGCGAGATCGGCGAGCTGCAGGTACGCGGCCCGTACACGATACGCGGTTATTACCGGCTCGCCGACCACGACGCAACGGCGTTCACGGCCGACGGCTTCTACCGCAGCGGCGATCGCGTGCGGCGCACCGCGGACGGCGACCTCGTCGTCGAGGGCCGCGACAAGGACCAGATCAACCGCGGCGGCGAGAACGTGTCGGCCGAGGAAGTCGAGAACCTGCTGCTCGCGCATCCGCAGGTGCACGACGCGGCAGTCGTCGCAATGCCCGACACGCTGCTCGGCGAGCGTACGTGCGCGTTCGTCGTCGCGCGCGCGCCTGCACCGTCCAGGCTGGTGCTGAAACGCTACCTGCGCGATTGCGGACTCGCGGCCTTCAAGATTCCCGACCGTATCGAGTTCATGCCGCGTTTCCCGGAAACCGGCATCGGCAAGACCAGCAAGAAATCGCTGCGCGAGCTGCTGCGCCGCCAGTTGCAGGCGGCCGCCGCATGATCGCGCGCCCGACCGGTTCGAACTGGATCCGCGAGCTGCGGCTGTCGCCGTGCGCACGGGCGCAACTCGTGTGCTTCCCGCACGCGGGCGGCACCGCGAATTTCTTTCGCAACTGGAGCCGTGCGCTTCCGTGGGACGTCGATCTGCTCGCGCTGCAGTATCCGGGCCGCGAGGAGCGCTTCGGCGAACCGTGCCTGCAGTCGATCGAGGCACTCGCCGGCCCCGCGACCGACGCCCTGCAACGCTATGCGCACGCGCCGCTCGTGCTGTTCGGGCACAGCCTCGGCGCGGCGCTCGCGTACGAGGTCGCGTTACGGCTCGAAGCACGCGGCGCCGCGCCGCTTTACGTGGCCGTCTCCGCGCTGCCGCCGCCGCATCGCCAGCGCCTGTCGAATCTGCACCTGCAATCCGACGACGCGCTCGCAGGCGATGTCGCCCGGCTGTCCGGCGAACACGCCGCGCTGCTCGCCGATCCGGAAATGCGTGCGATCTACCTGCCGATGATCCGCGACGACTATCGCGCGATCGAGACGTACCGGCGCGACCGGCCGCCACGCATCGATGCGCCGCTCGGCGTGATGCATCCGCTCGCCGATACCGAACTCGACCGCGACGAAGCGCATGCGTGGCAGGACGTCGCGGCGCGCCCGATCCGCATCGAGACGTTCGACGGCGACCACTTCTACCTGCGGCACCAATACCCGGCGGTGATCGCGCATCTGGTCGAACGGATCGACCAGTCCCTTCGTTACGGAAAGGAGTACACATGAAAGCACCGGACGCCTGCACGGGGCTTCCCGACATTCGCGACGCCATCGATCGCCTGGACGCCGACATCATCGACGCGCTCGGCCGGCGCATGCAATACGTGAAGGCCGCGTCGCGCTTCAAGCCCGACGAAGCGAGCATCGCCGCGCCGGAACGGGTGGCCGCGATGCTGCCCGACCGGCGCCGCTGGGCCGAACAGGCCGGTCTCGACGCCGACTACGTCGAGTCGCTGTTCGCCGGGCTGATCGCGTGGTACATCGCCCAGCAAACGCAGTACTGGCGGCAACAGCGGGGGCTCGCATGAACGCCGGCCTTCCGCTGCTGCACGACACGTTCGCGCGTGCCGCCCGACGCGCCGCCGCCACCGGCGAGCCGACGCTCGCCTCGGTGTCGGTGCCGCTGCGGCCGCTCGACTTCTTCGACCTGATCGCGGCCTGGGACGACGGCGTCACGCCGTGGTTCTTTCACGAAGCCGGCGACGCGTCCGTCACGCTGTTCGGCTGGGACCGCGCGCTCGAGCTGAACGCCACGGGCGATACGCGCTTCGCGCAGATCGACGCGCGCTGGCGCACGCTGGTTCGTGGCGCGGTGACGGCCGGCCCGCAGCCGCCGCGCGTCGTCGGCGGCTTCCGGTTCGATTCGCATGGGGCGCGCAGCGTGCACTGGGCGTCGTTTCCCGACGCGAGCATGACGGTGGCCACGCTGCTGATCGTGCGTGAAGGCGAAGCGCACTGGGCGGTCTGCCAGCACGTCGTCGCCGCGCACGACGATCCGGCCGCGCTCGCGCATGCGTGTCTTGCACGGATCGAGTCGCTCGGTGCACTCGCCGCCGCCCACGACGACGATGCATCCCACCTGCTGCACACGCAGGCACTGCAGGCAAGCGAATGGCAGCGCGAAGTCCGGCGCGCGGTGGACGCGATACGCGGCGGCGCGTTCGGCAAGGTCGTGCTCGCCCGCGACGTGCTCGACCAGTACGCGCGGCCCGTCGCGATCGCGCCGCTGCTGCGCAGGCTCCGCCAACGCGACGCGCATGCCCACCTGTTCGCCATCCGTCGCGCAAATGCATGCTTCGTCGGCGCCACGCCGGAACGGCTCGCGCGGGTCGCGGCCGGCGACGTGCGCACGCATGCGCTCGCCGGGACGATCCGGCGCGGCGCCACGCCCGACGACGACCACGCGCTCGGCGCCGCGCTGCTGGGCTCCGCGAAGGAACGGCTCGAACACGCGCTCGTCGTCGACGCGATCCGCGCCGCGCTGACGCCGCTGTCGCGCATGCTCGACGTGCCCGAGCACCCGTCGCTGCACCGGCTGCCGAAACTGCAGCACCTGAGCACGCCGATCCGCGCCACGCTGCATGCGGACGCGACGCTGCTGCAGGTCGTCGCGGCGCTGCACCCGACGCCCGCCGTCGCCGGCCATCCGCGCGCGCCGGCACTCGACCATATCCGCGCACATGAAGGCTTCGATCGCGGCTGGTACGCGGCACCGATCGGCTGGATCGATGCGCACGGCAACGGCGACTTCATCGTCGCGCTGCGTTCGGCGCTGATCGAAGGCGGCGCGTGCCGGCTGTTCGCGGGCTGCGGCATCGTCGCCGATTCCGATCCGGTCAACGAGTATCAGGAAACCGAACTGAAGCTGTCCGGCATGCAGGCGGCGATCCGCGTGCGCGATGCGGCGGATGCCCACGGCCGCGCGCGCATGTCGTCGACGGTCGATTGAAGCTTGCCGTGGCCGCCGCTCGCTTCACGGCAACGGCGGCCCATTCCCACGCCGCACGCGTTCGGCAGGCGGCGCCGTCCGTGGCAACGACGATTTCTCCGTGAAAATGTCGGGTGCTCCAGCCATGCCGGCGCGGCCGCTGCGCGGCCGCATGTAACCGATTGCGCACTGCCGAGGCACAATCCAATGCAACCCCGTTCGAATCCAAACCGGCGATTCTCAATTACATCTGTAGTCCTGAGTAACTTTCAGATTACGTCAAAAAATACCGCGTATTTCGACACCGCAACGACTATGCTGATGTAACGGGAATACGCGTCTGTGCCGGGCGCGCCGATACGCCCCGCTGCCGTGCGCAGCGATCTTGGTGGACGCATATGCAGTCGCGAGACCGGATTGCCTCGGAACAGGTCAGGATCGTCTACGACGTCGTGATGCCCTACGCCGTCGGCAGCACGCTGCTTGCCCTCTTCGCGACCCTTTCGATCGGCTGGCTCGGCCGTCCTGCCCCCGCATCGGGCCTTGCGTGGCCGCTCTACATCGCCGTGTGCTCGACCGGCCAGATCGTGCTGTCGCGTCTGTATCGGCGATCGCCGTCGTCCGCGAGCCGCTGGCAGTGCTGGGCGCTGGGGCTCTCCGCCTTCAGCACGGCCACCGGCATGGGCTGGGGATGGGCGTCGATTCATCTCGCGGCGCACGCGGATTTCGAAATCGCGAGCCTCGTGGTCATCGCGACGACCGGCGTCGTGGCCGGTGCCATCCCGGTGCTCGGCACGTACTTTCCGGCGTTCATCGCCTTTCTGTTGCCGGCCACCCTCCCGTATATCGGCGCCGCGCTCCTGTCGACGAACGCGCTCCAGCGCACGACCGCGCCGATGATGCTGCTGATCGCCTGCGTGATCGGCTATCTCGGGCTGCTGGCGAACCGCGCGGCCACGCGGAACATCCGCCTGCGCTTCAAGGCCGAACGGTACGCAGTCGATCTGCAGGCGCAGAACGCACGGATCGAACGACTCGCCGTCGACCTCGACTGCCAGCGACACATCGCCGACCAGGCCAATCTCGCCAAATCGCAATTCCTCGCGGCGGCCAGCCACGACCTGCGCCAGTCCGCGCATGCGCTGAATCTGCTGATCGGCGCGCTGCACGGCATCCCGATGCCGCCGGACGGGCGCCAGCTCGTCGAGCGCATCGAGCGCTCGTCCGACGCGCTCAGCCGGCTCTTCGGCGCGCTGCTCGACCTTTCGCGGCTCGACGCCGGCAGCGTCGACGTGCAGCGCCGGCCGTTTGCCGTCGACGCGGTGCTCGAATACGTGTGCAACGACTGCCTGCTCGACGCGCAAGCGAAAGGCGTCGCGCTGTCGCGCGTGCCGTGCCGCGCGGTGGTGCAATCGGATCCGCTGCTGGTCGAACGCATCGTGCGCAATCTCGTCTCCAACGCGGTGCGCTACACCGCGCGCGGAAGAATCGTCGTCGGCTGCCGGCGCCGCGGCACCCGGCTTGCGATCCAGGTCTGGGACACGGGCTGCGGGATTCCCGATCACCTGCAGAAGCTCGTGTTCCACGAGTACTACCAGGTCGGCAATGCCGAACGCGATCACGAGAAAGGCTTCGGGCTCGGGCTCGCGATCGTGCGGCGGCTGGCCGCCCTGCTCGATGGCCGGCTGGCCGTGCACTCGACGCCCGGCCGCGGTTCGTGCTTCGAAGTCGCGATCGCGCTTGCCGCCTGCCCGCCCGATCCGCTCGACCTGCCGATCGCCGGTCACGACGACGTGCCCGGCACGACAGGGCGCGTCGTCGTGATCGACGGCAATCGCGCGACCCGCACCGGGTTGTCCGCACTGCTGGCGACGTGGGGCTACGAGACGATCGCGGTACGCTCGGGCAAGGAGGCGCTCGACCGGCTGTCGGCCGGCGCGCGGCAACCCGACCTGCTGATCTGCGATTACCTGCCGCCGCGCGGTGAAAACGGCATCGCGGTCATCGAGCGGCTGCGCCGGGCGCTCGACGCCGCCGTGCCCGCCTTGCTGATCAGCGGCGATACGACCGACGAACAACGGGCCGCGGCGCATGCGCGCGGGCTGGTTCTGCTGCACCGCCCGCTGCCGAACGGCAAACTGCGCACGGCGGTCGGTCATCTCGTCGCCGCCGGTGCGCGGCGGCGCTCGATGGCCGACGCGGACGCCCGCGGCGTCGCGATCTAGCGGCACCGCGCGTGTCCGCCGGCGCTTGCCGGGTCATGCCGGATCCGCGCGTTCGTGCCGCACGCGCTTCCGGCGGACGGCTCCGGCTTCACGTGGCCGGCGCGCTTGCCGGCCCGTGCCGGCGGCCGGCAGGCGACACAGACGCGATTGGGGCGCAGGTCGTGACGATGGATCACGAATGCGGCATGGCACCGGACGCAGCGCGCCGTCGACAGCACGCCGCCGTCGACGAAGCGCACCAGCATCCACGCGCGCGTCAGGTCGAGCAGCGGATCGCAGTGCGCGGCACGGCATCGCCCCGCATACAGCCCGTACGCCTTCACCAGCGCGTCGAGTCGCGAACACCGCGCGTCGATCCGCAGGAAACGGTAGATGTTGTGGAACAGCGACGCGTGGATGTTGGCCATCCAGGTCATGTACCAGTCGCTGGAAAACGGCAGCAGGCCCTTTGGCGGCGCCACGCCGCGCACCTCGCGATACAGGCGGACCAGGCGCTCGTGCGGCAGCGCCAGCTCGATCTCGAGCATCTGCGGGCGCGCGCCGAGCCGGATCAGCGTGACGGCATCGAGCACGAGCCGCGCGTGATCGGCAAGACTCGCCGCATGCGCGGCATCGGCGGCGCCGTTCACGGCATATCCTGGTCGAACGCCCCCATACTGGAGAACGCCAGCGCGACGTGCAGCGGCGCGACTTCGTCCGACGGCGCGTGCCGCGCGAGCGCGTCCACCGTATCGCGGCGGCTCAGTCGCAGCACGCAGATCAATTGGCCCGACGATGCCAGGTTCAGCATCGATCGCATCGACAGGCTTTCCAGTGCCTCCGCCATATCCGGCGTCGCGCCGAGACGAAACATGCCGGTCGCACGATCCGTCCGCAGCAACCGCTGCGCCAGCCACAGATAAGACATGTTCAGGTCGCGAATTAAATCCTCTTCATTGATAGTTTCCATATTGCACCTTGATTGATATCGAATCAGGCCGATGGAGACGTCCGTCAAATCCGTGCAAAGGAACATGTCTGGTTTTACGGTGTGAATCGCCCGCCTCGGCGTCAATTGCCTGATTTTCAGAAGGCAATCAATTGAAATAATCAGCGCACCCCGTATTGGCACGTTCGGTTCTTTTTATCGTATAGTCTGCACCCGGGTTCGATCGCACCCCGAAAACTCTCGGCTTCCGCAGCTTGCCCGAGCCCTTGCCATCGCGATCTTCGTGACGCTCGTTGTGCGTCCCAGCGCACCGAAAACCGCGACGATTCAGTGTCAAACACGCTTGACCGGATGTAAATCCGACGTTAGCCCATGGAAAAACGGCGTCGCATACGACCAAAGTATTAAGACTTTTCGAAAACCCCGGATTCCCTATGAGCGAAAGAGATCTGCCTCCGACTTTATTTTTATTTTCATGAAAATACTCATTGTCGATGATCATCCGGTTCTGCGAGACGGCGTGGCGACGTTGTTGCGCCAGGACAATGGCGGGATGATCGACATTCAGGCGGGCAACGCCGACGACGCGTTGCGGCTGCTCGAGCTGCACACCGACCTCGACGTCATCGTCCTGGATCTGAAAATGAGCGGCATGGACGGTTTCGCCGCGATTGACGGAATCACGCAGCTGCGGCCCGAGTTGCCGATCGTCGTGCTGTCTTCGTCCGAGGACCCGCAGGACGTACGCGCGGCATTCACGCGCGGCGCGCTCGGCTACGTCCCCAAGTCCGCCACCGCGCACACGCTGCTGTCGGCCATCAAGATGGTGATGAACGGCGAGCGGTACGTGCCGCCGCTGCTGCTCGACATGCAATCGGCGCATCGCGACCCGCCGTCCGCGCACGAACCCGACAGCCCGCGCCTGACGTTGCGGCAGCTCGACGTGCTGCGCCTGATCGCGGAAGGCGTGCCGAACAAGCTCATCGCCGACCGGCTCGGCCTGTCCGAGAAAACCGTGAAAGCCCATATCACCGCCATCTTCAAGGCATTGCACGTGCGCAATCGCACCCAGGCCGCGGCCGCGGGCCAGCGCCTGGGGCTCCTCTGATCGTCGTCGCGACGTCATCGTGCGGCGCCGGCCGCCGGCGCCGCACTGCCCGACGACTGCATCAGGCCGGCGCGCACCTGCGGCATCGCCGTCGTCGCCGCGCCCGCAGCCGCGATCGTGCCCGACGACGATGCGCCGACCGGCGGCACCAGTGCGACGCCATCCAGCGTATTGCCGCTGGCGACGATCCGGCTGGCCGTGCATCCGCTCGACAGCAACGACACCGCGCTACCCGCGATCGCTGCGAACGTGTTGCCCGCGACCTCGAAGTCGCATACGTTGCCCAGCGCCCGGAATCCCGCATAGCCCGATCCCGTCACGCGATTGCGCGTGACCGTCACGGTCGACACCGTGCCCGACCACGTGTCCAGTTCGAGCGCCGCCTGCTGCGTCGGCTGCAACCCGTTGTTCACGGTCGAATTCTGGACGTTGGTCACCACGTTGCCGTCGATCACGACGTTCGACACGCCGTAGGTCTTCCAGCTGTCCTCCTGCGCCAGCAGGATGCCCGCCGCCTTCTGCACGCCGTCGACCGTGTTATTCGAGATCGTCACGGCCTGCCCGCCGACCACCGCAATACCGCGCCCCCACGCGTTTCCCGACACGGTGTTGCGATCGATCAGCACGTTGCTGCTGACGCGGCCGTCTCCCAGATAGCTGACGACGGCGATCAGGTCGTCGCCGGTCCCCTTCACCGTATTGTTCTGCACGAGCACGTTGGTCGAGCCGTAGGTCGTATGGATGCCGTCGGCCAGCGTGGCGCTCACCGTATTGCCGACGATCGCGACGTTGCTGCCGCCGAACACGAAGATCCCGGCGCTGGCGCCGCCCTGGATCGTCACGCCGAGCACCTGGACACCCGTGCCCGTCACCTCGACCTTGGTCGACGCCGGCGTCGTGAGCCGCGTGGTGCCGGTACCGACCAGCGTCACGCCCACCAGCGTCGAGCCGGCGCCGCTCATCACGATCGTCTGGTCGGACGGGTTGGTCGCGACGAGCGTCGCGCCGTAGCCCGACACCACGACGCCCGACGTCGCCACCGACAACGAGCGGCTGACCGTGTAGCGTCCCGGCGCGAGGATCAGCGTCTGTCCGGCCTGCAACGCGTTGAGCGCGGCCTGCAACGCATCGGTCTGGTCGCTGCCGTCGCTTGCCGCCCGGACCGTCACGGCCGCCGGCACGGCCCGTACCGCCGGACGCGCCCGCGCGGCATGGCGCGGCGCCGTGTACTCCGTGAGCGTCGCGGCGCAAACCTGAACCGGAAAGCTGGCAACGGCGCACGCCCATGCGACAACCGCGGCGCCGACGATACGAAATGACCTGGTCATGATGACCCCCTCGATAGGCATTCGCCCGACGCGGCGCACGATGCGACGGCATCCGGTCGCACGGCATCGACGGTCGGCCGGCGCACCGGCACGACGTGTGTCGACCCTCTGGGCGTAACGATTTGGTCCGGATCCGGTCCGGAAACAGTCGGGCAACGCCCGTGTCAGGCGATTGCCCCTCGTCTGCCGATACAGGCGGGCCGCTCCCCCAAGAGCGGTCGACGTCGACGGTGCCGGCAGCGTGCGACCGTCGGGCGACATGCCGAAGCGCTTGCGCGAGCGACGCGGGCCGGTCGGCTTCGTGTTCCGTCCCGTACGATCATGTCGCTCGATTGGAAGTCTATTTCGCCGTCGGCGCGCGTAAATCCGACAGAAGCCCCGCGACCGTCGTAGGACGGGTCCCGAGCCTGTATCGCCACGGAGAACGAGACGGCGTACGACTCGTCAGGCCGGCACGCGTGCGTGGTGCGGCATCGAGCGGAACGTCGGGAGAGAGGGGACGGGCCGCAACCGGGATCGAAATCCCGATCGGGCAGGTGCGGGCATCAGACGCGAGGGATGTGCCTGATATTCAGGACTGCGTTTGAATTCAGACTTGCCGATCCCGTACGGGACCGGACACGGACGACGTGCGCAGACGCATGATTCGGCGTCTGCGCGCGGAAGATGACACGGCCGCTCAGGCGCCGACGGTCTGCTTGTTCGACGCGGCCGGTTCCGCGTCCATGAGCGCGGCGTGCGCCTGCGCATCGCTCTCCGACAGCAGTTCGCCCTCCCACTTGGCCACCACCGCACTGGCGATCGAGTTGCCGACCGCATTGGTGGCCGAGCGCCCCATGTCGAGAAACGTGTCGACACCGAGGATCAGCAGCAGGCCGGCTTCCGGGATGTTGAACTGGTGCAGCGTCGCCGCGATCACGACGAGCGATGCGCGCGGCACGCCCGCCATGCCCTTCGAGGTCAGCATCAGCACGAGCAGCATCGACACCTGCGTGCCGAGCGACAGGTGAATGCCGTAGGCTTGCGCGATGAACAGCGACGCGAACGTGCAGTACATCATCGAGCCGTCGAGATTGAACGAGTAGCCCAGCGGCATCACGAAGCTCGAGATCTTGCGCTTCACGCCGAAACGGTCGAGCGCGTCGAGGATCTTCGGATAAGCGGCCTCCGAGCTCGCGGTCGCGAACGACAGCATGAACGCTTCCTTGATCAGCACCAGCAGCTTGAATACGCGCGGGCCGATGAACAGCAGCCCGGCCAGCACCAGCAAGGTCCAGAGCAACGTCAGGCTCAGGTAGAAGTCGGCCATGAACACGGCGAACTTGTACAGGATCGACAGGCCGTTGACCGCGACCGTCGCCGCCATCGCGGCCATCACCGCGAGCGGCGCGAGCTTCATCACGTAGCCGGTGATCTTCAGCATCATGTGCGACGTCTGTTCGATCACGGCCACGAGCGCCGCGGCCCGTTCGCCGAGCGAAGCCAGCGCCACCCCGCAGAACATCGAGAACACGACGATCTGCAGGATCTCGTTGTTGGCCATCGATTCCGCGAAGGATTTCGGCACCATGTGCCCGATGAAATCCTTCAGCGTGAACTTCGCCGTCGCGAGATTCGCCGTCGCGCCGATATCGGGCAGCGGCAGGCCGAGGTTCTCGCCGGGCCGCAGGAGGTTCGACATCAGCAGGCCGAGCAGCAGCGACAGCAGCGACGCCGTCACGAACCAGCCCAGCGCCTTCGTGAACACGCGTCCGACCGACGCCGCATCGCCCATGTGCGCGATGCCGACCACCAGTGTCGAAAACACCAGCGGGCCGATCACCATCTTGATCAGGCGCAGGAACACGTCGGACACCAGCGAAATATAACCGGCGATCTCGGTCGCGGCCTTCTTGTCCGGAAAATTGGTGTAAATCATGTAGCCGATGATGATCCCCATCACCATGGCGGCCAGGATCCAGACGGCCGCGCCTCCCCTTCTCTTCATGATAAGGATTCCTTTTCATCAGGAACGAGTGAACCTCGTCGAAATTGATTGGCCGACCCGCCGCGATCCAGCGCCACGGAGTCGCTTCGATCCGTCTCCGCCGAATCGGGCCGGTCGCACCGGCGCCTTACAGATCGCTTCCGTACCTGCGTGGAAGGCACCGCCTGCTTCGCCGGATACCCGATCCTCCCGTTTCATATTCCGGCGCACAAGGCGCGCTGACACTCATTGACAATCCATCCGCAGACGGACCGAATCGATCCGGAAATCCATTCTCGAAAACCCGCGGACATCGCGTGTCACAACAGCGGCAACGCATTCCGGATGTGCTCGGCAAACGCTGCCGTCAGATGCGACGGCCGTTTCCGGTCGAACTTCAGCGTAATGCCGACAGCCGGCAGCGGCGGCAGCCGCGGGCCGCCGACGACGATCGCGAGGTCGGCCGGCACGGCCGTCTGCGTCATCACCGCGAACGCCTGCCCCGAGCGCACCAGCGCGATCAACCCCGCGAGGCTGCTGCTCGCATACGCGACGCGGTAATCGCGGCCGACGCGATCCAGCGCGTCGCACGCCGCGATGTGATCGAGCGTGTCGCGATCGGACAGCGCGAGCGGCAGCGGATCGAAATGCTCGGGCTCCAGCCCCGGATAACCGATCCACACGAGTTGCTCGCGGCGAATGATGTCGGCGTGCGCGCCGTCGTCCGGCAGCGAAATCATCGCGAGATCGACCGCGCGTTTCTCCAGCTGTTCGAGCAACCGCGGCGTCGGCCCGCACACGACCTCGACGATCGCCTGCGGATGCTGGCTCGAAAACTGCCGCAGCAGCGACGGCAGCCAGACCGCCGCGTAATCGTCCGGGCACCCGAACCGGATCGACCCCGACAACCCCGTGCCGCACAGGTCGGCCATCGCCTCGTCGTGCAGCCGCAGGATGCGCTGCGCGTGCACGAGCAGCCGCTCGCCCGGATGCGTCAGCACCACGCCGCGGCCGGTGCGCTGGAACAGCGGCTGGTCGACGACTTCCTCGAGCCGCTTCATCTGCTGGCTGAGCGCGGACTGGGTCCGGCCGACGCGCGCCGCCGCGCGGCTGAGCGCGCGCACCTCGGCGATCACGACGAACGACCGCAGCAGGTCGATTTCAAGCGAAAGTCCCAAGGTATTAGCTCCTTTTCTACCTTGCATAAGAACTATTCGTTTCCATCAAACCAGACGCGCGCCTAGACTGCAAGCGATCCCAGCCCTTTTTGCGCGGAGACGCCCGATGTCCCTGAACGACGACGCAACCTTCTGGCGCAACGCCAGGCAGCACCTGGTCCGCTACGGCGGCACGTTCGAGCCGATGATCATCGAGCGCGCGAAAGGCAGCTTCGTCTACGACGCCGACGGCCGCGCGATCCTCGATTTCACGTCGGGCCAGATGAGCGCGGTGCTCGGCCACTGCCATCCGGAGATCGTGTCGGTGATCAGCGACTACGCGGGCAAGCTCGACCACCTGTTCAGCGGCATGCTGTCGCGGCCGGTCGTCGATCTCGCGACGCGCCTCGCCGACGTCACGCCGCCCGGGCTCGACCGCGCGCTGCTGCTCAGCACCGGCGCGGAATCGAACGAAGCGGCGATCCGGATGGCGAAGCTCGTCACCGGCAAGTACGAGATCGTCGGCTTCGCGCAGTCTTGGCACGGGATGACGGGCGCGGCCGCGTCGGCCACGTACAGCGCGGGCCGCAAGGGTGTCGGCCCGGCGTCGGTCGGGTCGTTCGCGATTCCGGCGCCGTTCGCGTACCGGCCGCGCTTCGAGCGCAACGGCGCGTACGACCCGCTCGCCGAACTCGACTACGCATTCGACCTGATCGACCGCCAGTCGAGCGGCAACCTCGCCGCGTTCATCGCGGAGCCGATCCTCAGCTCGGGCGGGATCATCGAGCTGCCGGAAGGCTATATGGCGGCGCTCAAGCGCAAGTGCGAGCAGCGCGGGATGCTGCTGATCCTCGACGAGGCGCAGACGGGCGTCGGCCGCACCGGCACGATGTTCGCGTGCCAGCGCGACGGCGTGACGCCCGACATCCTGACGCTGTCGAAGACGCTCGGCGCGGGCCTGCCGCTCGCGGCGATCGTCACGTCCGCGGCCATCGAGGAGCGTGCGCACGCACTCGGCTACCTGTTCTACACGACGCACGTATCCGACCCGCTGCCGGCGGCCGTCGGCCTGCGCGTGCTCGACGTGGTGCAGCGCGACGGGCTCGTCGCGCGCGCCAACACGATGGGCGACCGGCTCCGGCGCGGGCTGCTCGACCTGATGGAGCGGTTCGACTGCATCGGCGACGTGCGCGGGCGCGGGCTGCTGCTCGGCGTCGAGATCGTCAAGGATCGCCGCACGAAGGAGCCGGCGGACGGGCTCGGCGCGAAAATCACGCGCGAGTGCATGAACCTCGGGCTCAGCATGAACATCGTGCAGCTGCCCGGCATGGGCGGCGTGTTCCGGATCGCGCCACCGCTGACCGTCAGCGAGGCGGAGATCGACCTCGGCCTGTCGCTGCTGGAGCAGGCGATCACGCGCGCGCTGTAACGCGCGTCCCCGCCTCGCACGAACCGTCGTGCCGGGTTGCCCGACCGGCACGACGGACGCCCACCCGATCGATCAGCCTGCTTCCGCCGCCCACGCGTGCGCATCGGCACCGGCCGGCATGTGCAGCGGGCTCGACGGATCGGTCGCCGCACGCCATACGGCTTCGGCGACATCCTGCGCATGGGTGATCGGCCCCGTCGCATCGAGCATCCGCGCGACGGCCTTCCCGACGAATTCCGCATACGCCTCGTGCTCGAAACCGTGCATGTTCGCGCGTGCGTTGTCGCCGAAACGCGTGTCGGGCGCACGGCCCGGCAACACGAGATGCGTGCGCACGCCGAACGGCGCAAGTTCGACCGCCATCGATTCGGTGAACGCATTGACCGCCGCCTTGCTCGCGCGGTAAGCGCTGACCAGCGGCAGCGCCTTCAGCGTGACGCTCGACGTGACGTTCACGACCACGCCGGCGCCGCGCTGGCGAAACTGCGGCAGCACGGCCTGCGTGAGCGCGATCGTGCCGATCGTGTTGGTCTCGAACAGCGCGCGCACCGTGTCGAGCGGCGTCAGTTCGGCCGGTGCGGCCGCGCCGAAGCCGGCGTTGTTGACGAGTACGTCGATCGGGCCGGCCGCGTCTATCGCGGCGCGGATGCTGTCCGCGTTCGTCACGTCGAGCGGCAGCACGCGCAGGTTAGCCGACGGCGGCAGCACGTCCTCGCGCGGCGTGCGCATCGTCGCGACGACCCGCCAGTCGCGGGCCAGGAAATGGCGCGCGATCTCGAGGCCGAAGCCGGAGGAACAGCCGGTGATCAATACGGTCTTCATGCAAACTCCTGTGATGGGTGGGGCAGGTGTTCGTACGATAGATGGCTGAATCCGTATTCGCTACAATCTAAAATCCGCTTTTCATTTGCGAGAGTCCGGCGATGATCGACCCGCTGACCGAAGTCGTGACGCTGCTGCAACCGGGCGCGCGGTACTCGAAGTACGTGCGCGGCGCGAGCCCGTGGGCAATCAGCCGCACGGTCGCCGGCGAGCCGTTCTACTGCGCGATCCTCGACGGCGGGTGCCGGATCGCGATCGACGGGCATGCGCCGATCGAGCTGCTGCCCGGCGATTTCATGCTGATTCCGGCCGCGCACGGCGTCGCGATGTCCAGCCTCGAACCGCCGGCGCCGGGCGTCGAGACCGCACCGCCCGTCGCGCTCGAGCACGGCGAATACCGGATCGGCGATCCGGCCAACCCGGTCGACACGCGGATGATGGCGGGCAACTGCAGCTTCGGTTCGCCCGACGCCTCGCTGCTGGTGTCACTGCTGCCCCGCTTCGTGCACGTGCGCGGCGAACCGCGGCTGACCACGCTCGTGCAACTGGTGCGCGACGAATCGCGCGCGCAGCGGCCTGCCCGCGAGATCGTGCTCGCGCGCCTGCTCGAAGTGTTGCTGATCGAGGCGCTGCGCTTCACGTCCGGCACGAACGCGTCGCCGGGCCTCGTGCGCGGCCTTGCCGACAACCGCCTGGCCGCGGCACTCCGCCAGATGCACGAACGCCCCGCGCACCCGTGGACGATCGTCGAACTCGCGAAGGAAGCCGCGCTGTCGCGCTCGACGTTCTTCGAACGCTTCAGCCGTGCGGTCGGCGTCGCGCCGATGGAATACCTGCTGACGTGGCGCATGGCGCTCGCGAAGGACCTGCTCCGCCGCAACGAGGGCCGCATCGCGGAGGTCGCGGGGCGCGTCGGCTACAGCTCGGCCAGCACGTTCAGCGTCGCCTTCACGCGGCACGTCGGCCGGCCGCCCGCGCAATATGCGCGTGAAGCACAGGCGGCGGCGAACGACGCATGAGCCGCGCCCGCCGCCGCCATCCCGCGACCTGCGTACACTATCCGTCACGCAACGACCACGCGCGAGGCATCCGATGACGACAACCGCCACGACCGACCACTGGCTCGTCGCACGGCGCGATGCGGAAACCGGCATCGAAAGCCTGCACGCGCATTTCACCGGCCATGCGTACGACGCGCACGATCACGACGACATGCTGGTCGGCTTCACCGAACAGGGCGTGCAGCGCTTCCAGTGCCACCGGTCGCTGCATACCAGCGTGCCGGGCCGCGCGATCCTGATCGAGCCGGGCGCGATGCACGACGGCCACGCGCCCGAGGCCGGCGGCTTCACCTACGGCATGCTGTACCTGCCGCAAGCGTGGGTCGAGCGCGCCGCGCGCCGGCTGAACCTGCCGGGCCTCGGCGGCGTCGAAGCCACGTTCGGCCATACGCTCGTCGACGACCGCAGCCTCGTCGACGCGATCCGCAACGCATTCTTCGCGATCCACGACAACGAAGGCCGGCTCGCCCGCGACCAGACGCTCGACCGCCTGCTGACGCGGCTCGGCGGCGAACTGCGCGGCCCGCCCGCGCTGGAAAGCGGCGTCGTGCCGCCCGCGATTGCCCGCGTGCGCGACCTGCTGCATGCACACATGGACGGCAATATCGGCCTCGATGAACTGGCGGGCGTCGCCGGCATCGACCGATTCCGGCTGACGCGGATGTTCCAGCGCGCCTTCGGCACGTCGCCGCACGCGTACCTCGTCCGCCTGCGGCTGCGCGCCGCGCGCCGGCTGCTGGCGGCCGGCCGCACGCCCGCGCAGGCGGCCGCGGACGTCGGGTTTGCCGACCAGAGCCATCTGGGCCGCTGGTTCCGCCGCGCGTACCGGATCACGCCGGCCGCGTACCGGCAACTCTGCACAAACGTTCCAGACTGATCGCGCGCGGCATCCGATCATGGACGCTCCAACCAGGAGCAAGCATGTTCGATACGAAAGTAGCGCTGATCGTGCGCGACGATCTCGCCGCATGGCAAAAACTCAATGTGGTCGCGTTTCTCGCGACGGGGGTCGCGGCCGGCGCGCCCGACGCGCTCGGCGAACCTTACGAGGATGCGGCCGGCCGCCGCTACGGCCGGATGCTCGGCCAGCCGATGCTGGTATTCGCGGCCGACCTGAACGGGTTGCAGGCCGCGCACCGGCAGGCGCTATCGCGCGAACTGACGATCGTGCCCTACGTGCGCGCGATGTTTTCGACCGGCCACGACGCAGCCAACCGCGCGGCGTTTCGCGCCGAGGATGCGGCCAATCCCGATCTGGTCGGTCTGGCGCTGCACGGGCCGAAGAAGGCCGTGGACAAGGCGGTGAAGGGGCTGGCGTTGCATGCCTGAACGTCGCCGCGCGGAAGCTTGCCCGACGCGTCGGGTCAGCGATGCGCGAGCACGTTGACGAGCTTGCCGAACGGATCGCGCACGTAAAAGCGCCGCACGCCCCACGGCTCGTCGGCCGGCCCGTATTCGACGGGAATGCCGGCCGCGCGAACCCGTTCGAGCGCTTCGTCGACGTCGTCGACCTCGATCGACAGATCGGGGGTCGGCGTGCCCGATCCGCCCTGCGACGCGAAGCTGATCTGTACGTCCATCTGCTCGGCATTGCCGTAGGTCGCGATCCAGCCGTGATCCATCAGCAGGTCGAGACCGAAGATCTGCCGGTAGAAACGCGTTGCGTCGTCGACCGACCGTGTGTCGATGTTGGCGACGATCCGTTTGACTTTCATCGGGTTCCTTCGCGAGTCGGGTTGTCTCGCGACGCTACACCGGAATCGCCCGCGCGGCCAGCCCGTCAGCGCCCGGCCGCCTTCATCTCCGCCCGCCGCGCCCGCCGCGCCCGCGGGGGCCGTTCGACGTGCCTGCCGGCCAGCCACACACCGATCGCGACGACGACGATGCCGAGATAGGTCGTCACCTCGATCCGGTCGCCGAACATCCATGCGGCCCACAACAGCGTCACCGGCGGCTCGAGATAGACGAGGGTCGCCACGCGCGTCGCAGGCATGCGCTTGAGCAGCGCCCACAGCGACAGGTACGCGATGAAGGTCGAGAACACCGTCAGCCACACGACCGACACCCATACGTTCGGCTGTGTCGGCACATGCAGGTTGCCCGTGACGATCCCGCACGCGGCGAACAGCACGAGGCTCACGCACCCTTGCACGAACAGCGGCAGGAACAGCCCGTCCTCGTTGCTGCGCGCCGCCGTCAGCGCGCGCCGCCGCTGATAGATCGTCGCGATCGACAGCCCCAGCGCGGACACCAGCGGCAACAGGTACATGACGATCCCGACCGACCCGGCCGGCAACGCATATTGCCCGCCGATCACGATGCCCACGCCGACGAACCCGACGACGAGCCCGGCCCACTGGCGCGCCCCGCTGCGCTCGCTGCCCTCGAGCGACGTCATCGCGGCCGTGATGAGCGGCTGCAACGCCGCGATGATCGCGGCGATGCCCGGCGGCAGCCCATGCTGAATCGCGATGTACACGCAGGTCAGGTAAAGAAACTGCGACAGGAAGCCGATCACCGCGTGATAGCGGATTTTTTCGAGCGTCAGGCGCCCCAGCCGCCGGTTGAGGACGACCGCCAGGCACAGCGTGACGAGCAGGAACCGCCAGAACAGCAGGTTGAACGCACCGGCCGTCTCCGCGCCGAGCTTCGCGCCGATGAAACCGGAACTCCACGACAACACGAAAACGAGCTGAAGCAGGAATAGCTGCATGGGGCGACGGCTCTCAGAAGGGGGCCGGAGACAGGCGCTGGTCGTCCAGGTCTTCGGGGCGAATCGGTTCGAGCCCCAGGCGGCGGTACTGCAATTCGGCGTCGTCCCGGAGGGCGCGCTGCAGCGCCAGCCAGTTGACGATCGTGCGGGGAATGCCGTCGTCCGACGCGAGATGCCAGAACCCGTTGTCGTCCTCGCGCGTGTACGGGCAATGAAACGACAGCACCAGCGACATGCGGCGTCCGGCCTCGACCGGCTCGACGCCATGGAACAGCTTGCTGCCGTAGATGAGCAGCGCGTCGCCCGCGCGGTCCAGGTTCGCGGTCTTCACAAGCCGGCGTTCCTTGTCGTGACGATCGAACGTTTCCGCGGTCGATTCGTAGAACAGAAAGTTGCCGCCCTCGTAATCGGCGCGATCCGACAGCACGACATTCAGCACGAAACTCGTGCCGTCGGTATGCCACATGCCGAGCGGCGCGTTGCCGCCTTCGCGCGAGTCCGTCGGATAGTAGTAATTGAACTGCGACCGCGCATTGACCATCGGATACGGAATCAGCGGGGCGCCGGCAAGACGCGACACCCGCATCAGGAACGCGCGGTCGTGCATCATGTCGTCGATGAAGCGCGACCGGTTCGTCACCGCGCGCACGCGCTTCGAGATGATCCAGTTGCTGCTCGACGCGCTGCGCTCCAGCGCGCGGCCGATCTCGCGCAACGCGCTCACCGCCTCGTCGGAGAACAGCCCGCGCAGATGGCACACCGCGTTCAGCGAATCGGAACGCGTGCCGCGCATCGGCACCTCGCGATAGCCGAGATCGTCGAGGTTGCGGCGGTATCGCACCTCGTAACCGTCGCGCAGGCATGCGCTCGTCCAGCGCATCGGTTCCGTCGCTGCGTCCAGCGTGCCGTCGACGTTCACGCCGGCCGACAGCGACGTCCGCAACGCGAGCCTCACCCGGTCGAACCCGCGCGCAAACACCGGCAATGCATTTCCCTTGTTCATCGCGTGCCTCGCTGTCGGCATTCCGGCATTCAGCCCTTGAACTGCGCGATCTGGTAGACGACGCTGCCGTCCCCGCTGCGCAGCTCCTCGATCACGCGGCAATTGCCGTGGCTCAGGCGCACGTTGCGGAATTGCTCCGGCGTGTACTTCAGGCAGACGTTGGTGATCAGATGCCCGTCGGCGCCCGCCCTCGACACCGGTTGCAGCGTGACCGCGACGTGAAACTGGTCGCCGAGCAGATTGAGCCGCACGATCGACACATGATGCTCGCCGAGCGGCTCGAAGCCCTGCTGCCGGCTGACGATTTCGGAGAACCGCACCATGTTCTCGTTGCGGTAGAAGTTGTAGATCGGCTCTTCGCGCCCCTCCACGAGCAACTGCATCTCCGATACGACGTAGGTCGACTTCCCGCCGAGCGTGCGGATCAGCCGGCCGATCGTCACCGGCAACTCGTTGCCCTCCTGGAACCCGAGCATCGTGATGAACGTCACGTCCTGGCCCAAGTGGATGTGGTTCCACTGCACGTTCCGGTAATCGTCGGCGATGTAGTTGAAACAGCCGGGCGTTTTCAGGAACGGCATGATCGCGTGCCGCATCGCGTCTTCCGACGACTCGTTGATGTCGACGGCCGTGTAGCGCAGATGGTCCGGCCCGCCGCCGCTGACGGCCCTCATCAGCTCGGTCGTCTTGACCGGCTCGGGCCCGAGCTCGATGTAGTGGACATCGCGGCCGCGCGACAACGTGGCCAGCCGCTCGCTCAACGCGCCGATCGCTTCGCGCAACGAACCGTTGCCGTCGCGATCCGCACACAGCGCCGGGCTCCGCACGCCCAGCTCGTTCAGGTTTCGCATCAGCGAGAAGACTTCGCGCCCCGCTGCCCTGCGCCGCGCGTCATCGTCCGTGCGCTTCAGCGTCGAATACTTTTCGTGATTCTCGACCGTCCATACCGACTCCGCCTTCAGCTTCCTGTCCCGCACCAATGCATCTACGACAAAATCATTGATCGACATGAATCGTTCCCCGGATGCGTGCAACGCCCGACCGGCTGCCTGCCGTTGTCTGCCTGTTGACCCGAGAATATGGGATGCCCAATAATTCCGTCAATCGACATTACCTGAATCACTGATTCGGAAAAACCAAATCATGCCGCGCACCCTGGACGTCGACCTGCTGCGAACCTTCCACGCCGTCGCGAAGCTCGGCCGCTTCAAGGATGCGGCCGCTCACGTGAACCGCAGCCCGTCGTCGGTCACCGCGCAGATTCAGAAGCTGGAGGAAATGGTCGCGCAGCGCCTGTTCACGCGCAACAACCAGGCCGTCGAACTCACGCAGTTCGGCCACAAGCTGCTGAGCGACACCACCGAGTTCCTGCTGAGCCACGACCGGCTCGTCGAATCGCTGTCGCCGCAGATGCTGACCGGCAAGCTGCGGCTCGGCATCCCGGATTCGTACGCGGCGCACTTCATGGCGGAATTCCTGCCGCGCTTCGCCGCCGACCGGCCGCTGCTCGAACTGACCGTCGAGGCGCGCTCCAGCGAAGAATTGCAGCAGCTGTTCGCGCGCGGCCAGCTCGACATCACGATCGCCGTCGTGTCGAAAGCGCCGCCGCACGCCGAGCTGCTCAGCAAGACCCATCCGGTGTGGGTCGCCGCGCGCACGTTCAAGTTCAATCCCGATGCGCCGCTGCCGATCGCGGTGCAGCTGCAGGGCTGCCCGTATCGCGACACCGCGCTGAACGCGCTGAAGAAGGCGAAGATCGCGCACCGGATGCTGCTCGAGAGCGCCAGCTCGCCCGCGGTCGAAGCCTGCATCGCGAACGGCCTCGCGGTCGGGCTGATCGAGCACGATCGCGTGTCGGGCAACCTGACGAGCCATGTCGCCGGGATCGTGCTGCCCGATCTGCCGCCGCATCTGATCACGATCCTGACGGACGACAGCAATCGCGCCGCGCTGCATCTGCGCGACGTACTGAAAAGCACGTTCAGGATCGGGTAGGAAAAGCAAGGCCGGGAACCGGCCCTGCATGCGGAAACGTCGAGAGCCGGACACCGCCGGCCCGTTGCAGGCCGGCGGCTTCCCGTCGCTCAGCCGCCGAGATACGCCTGCTTGATGCCGTCGTTCGCGAGCAGGTTCGCGCCCGTGTCCGCCAGCACCACGCGCCCCGTTTCGAGCACGTAGCCGCGATCGGCCACACCGAGCGCCTTGTTCGCGTTCTGCTCGACGAGGAACACCGTGACGCCTTCGTCGCGGATCGTCCGGATGATGTCGAAGATCTGCGCGATCACGAGCGGCGCGAGGCCGAGCGTCGGCTCGTCGAGCAGCAGCAGGCGCGGCTTGCTCATCAGCGCGCGGCCGATCGCGAGCATCTGCTGCTCGCCGCCCGACATCGTGCCGGCCCGCTGCGCCGCGCGCTCCTTCAGGCGCGGAAACAGCTTGAACACGTGCTCGATGCCGTCGTCGATCTCGTGGCGGCTCGCGAAGAAGCCGCCCATCTTCAGGTTTTCGAGCACCGTCAGGCTCGGGAACACGCGCCGCCCTTCCGGCGAGATCGCCATCCCCTGCCGCATGATCTGGTGCGTCGACATCGCGGTGATGTCGTTGCCCTCGAACAGCACGCGGCCCGACGAGGCACGCGGCGTGCCGCACACGGTCATCATCAGCGTCGTCTTGCCGGCGCCGTTGCTGCCGATCAGCGTGACGATCTCGCCCTTGTTCACCTCGATCGACACGCCCGCGAGCGCCTCGACCGCGCCGTAGTGCGTATGGACCTGTTCCAGCTTCAGCATCACTCTTCCCCCAGATACGCCTTGATCACGCGCGGGTCGTTGCGGACCGCTTCCGGCGTGCCGATCACGATCGGCCGGCCGTGCTCCATCACGAGGATGCGGTCGGACACGCCCATCACGAGGCTCATGTCGTGTTCGATCAGCAGCACCGATACGCCGAATTCACGGCGCAGCGTGTCGATCAGATGCTGCAGCTCGATCTTTTCCTGCGGGTTGAGGCCGGCTGCCGGCTCGTCGAGCATCAAAAGCCGCGGATCGGTGATCATGCAGCGCGCGATCTCCAAACGCCGCTGGTGCCCGTACGACAGCGTGCCGGCCGGGCGGTTGGCGACCGACGTCAGCCCCATCCGGTCGAGCCACACGGCCGCGCGCTCGAGCGCCTCCTTCTCCGCGTGACGATACGCGGGCGTCGCGAACAGCCCGTGCAGCAACCCCGCCTTCACCTTGCGATGCTGCGCGACGAGCAGGTTCTCGACGACGGTCAGCGACTTGAACAGACGGATGTTCTGGAACGTCCGCACGAGGCCCTTCAGCGCGATCTTGTGGCTCGGCAGCCCGGCGATCGGGTGGCCGTCGAGTTCGACCGCGCCGCCGGTCGGCCTGTAGAAGCCGCCGACGCAGTTGAACACCGTGGTCTTGCCCGCGCCGTTCGGCCCGATGATCGCGAACACCTCGTCGCGGCGCACGTCGAAATCGATGCCGTCCACCGCGAGCAACCCGCCGAAGCGCATCTGCAGCCCGGCGACCTTCAACAGTTCCGTATTCACGCTCATCGCGGCAGCTCCACGTGGGGACGGCTCGCGGGCAGCAGGCCCTGCGGACGCCACATCATCATCAACACCATCACGAGACCGAAGATCAGCATCCGGTACTCGGCGAACCCGCGCGCGACTTCCGGCAGCACGGTCAGCAGGATCGCCGCGAGAATCACGCCGAGCTGCGACCCCATCCCGCCGAGCACGACGATCGCGAGGATCAGCGCCGATTCGATGAAGGTGAACGATTCGGGATTCACGAGGCCCTGGCGCGCCGCGAAGAACGCGCCGCCGATCCCCGCGAACGCCGCGCCGAGCGTGAATGCCGACAGCTTGATGCGCGTCGGGTTCAGGCCGAGCGAACGGCACGCGATCTCGTCGTCGCGCAGCGCTTCCCACGCGCGGCCCATCGGCATGCGGATCAGGCGGCTCGTCACGAACAGCGTGAAGCCGACCAGCACCAGCGCGATCAGGTACAGGAAGATCACCATGTGCTCGCCGCTGTATTCCAGCCCGATCAGTTCATGGAAGGTCTTCGCGCCTTCGACGCTCGCCGAGCGCGCCATCTCGAAGCCGAACACCGTCGGCTTCGGAATGCCCGAGATGCCGTCCGGGCCGCCGGTGAGGCTCGTCAGGTTGTTCGCGAGCAGGCGGATGATTTCGCCGAAGCCGAGCGTGACGATCGCGAGATAGTCGCCGCGCAGGCGCAGCACCGGGAAGCCGAGCAGGAAGCCGAACGTCGCCGCGGCGATCGCCGCGATCGGCAGGCACGCCCAGAACGACAGCCCGAAATACTGGTTCAGCATCGCGTACGTATAACCGCCGACCGCGTAGAACCCGACATAGCCGAGATCGAGCAGGCCCGCGAAACCGACCACGATGTTCAGCCCGAGGCCGAGGATCACGTAGATCAGCGCGAGCGTCGCGACGTCCACCGCACCGCGCGAGCCGAAGAACGACCACACGAGCCCGACCGCGAGCAGCACCCAGATGATCGCGCGCTGCTGCCGCGCGCCCATCGCGGGCGCCGCCGGCAGTTTCACGGCCGCTTTCGCGCGCACGAGCCACGGCTTGAACAACTGGAACAGGAACACGGCCGCGACCGCGATCCACACCGGCCGCCAATGCGGCGTCAGCACGACCTGGTAGCCGTCGAGCTTCAGCTGCAGGCCGAGCACCGGGATCGTGAGGATCGCCGTCAGCAACGCGGCGGCCACGGCATTTTTCAGCGCCTGGCCGAGCGAAGCGTCGGCGGCCGGGCGGCGAACGGAAATGACTTGACTCATCTGCGTCTCCCTCAGACCTTTTCGATGTCCGACTTGCCGAGCAGGCCGGTCGGGCGGAAGAGCAGGATCAGCACGAGCAGCCCGAACGCGACGACGTCCTTGTACTCGGCCGGCATGTAGCCCGCGGCGAAGGTTTCGGCGAGGCCGAGCAGCACGCCGCCGAGCATCGCGCCCGGGATGCTGCCGATCCCGCCGAGCACCGCGGCGGTGAACGCCTTGATGCCCGCGACGAAACCGATATACGGATTCAGTTTGCCGATCGTCAGCCCGATCAGCACGCCGCCGACGGCCGCCAGCATCGCGCCGAGCACGAACGTGAACGAGATCACGCGGTTCGTGTCGATGCCGAGCAGGTTCGCCATCTTCATGTCCTCGGCGCATGCGCGGCACGCGCGGCCCATCCGCGAATGCGAGATGAACAGCGTGAGCGCGATCATCAGCACGAGCGTCACGCAGACGATCATCAGGCGCGAATACGGGACGGTCACGTCGAAGTCGCCGCCGAGATGGATGTCGAACGCGCCGGAGATCAGCACGGGCACGGACACGTCGCGCGCACCCTGGCCGATCTGCACGTAGTTCTGCAGGAAGATCGACATGCCGATCGCGGAGATCAGCGGCACAAGGCGCGGGCCGCCGCGCAGCGGGCGGTATGCGACGCGCTCGACCGCGAAACCGTACAGGCCGGTGACGATCACCGACACGATCAGTGCGGCGCCGAGCACGAGCGGCAGCGGATAACCGGCGGAAATGCCGATGGCCGTGAGGGTCACGAGGCCCACGTACGCGCCGATCATGTAGATCTCGCCGTGGGCGAAGTTGATCATGCCGATGATGCCGTAGACCATCGAGTAGCCGATGGCGATCAACGCATAGATCGCACCCAGCGTCAGGCCGTTGACCAGCTGCTGGGCGAATTGCGGAAAGAAGTCAGTCATGTGCGGGAAGCTCCCGTTGGCGCTGGGTCGCCTGCCGCCGCCGGATCACGGCGTTCGGCCGCGCGCAACGCACGGTGTCGTCTCGGGCCGCCCGTTGGCCGCGCGATGGGCCGATGCGCGGCCAATACGCGCCCGCCCCGTCCGGGTCTCGGACAGGGCGGGCGCGCGGGCGGGTACGCCGTATTACTTGGCGGCGGTCTTCGTCGCGTCCTTGTGCCACGTGTAGACGACGAACTTGAACGCCTTCAGGTCGCCCTGCGCGTCGTACGCGACCTTGCCGATCGGGGTGTCGAACGTCGTCTTGTGCATGTACGCGGCGACCTTCGTCGGGTCGGTCGTCTTCGCTCCCGCGATCGAGTCGGCGATGATCTTCACCGCTGCGTACGACGGCATCTGGAACGGGCCGTTCGGGTCGCGCTTCTTGTCCGCGAACGCCTTCACGAGCGCCGCGTTGGCCGGGTCGGCCGAGAAGTCGGCCGGCAGCGTGACGAGCATGCCTTCCGAGGCCGGGCCGGCGATCGCCGTCACGTCCTTGTTGCCCACGCCTTCAGGCCCCATGAACGTGGCCTTCACGCCCTGCTCGCGCGCCTGGCGCATCAGCAGGCCCATTTCCGGGTGGTAGCCGCCGAAGTAGACGAAATCGACGCCCTGCGACTTCAGCTTCGTGATGATCGCCGAGTAGTCCGAATCGCCGGCGTTGATGCCTTCGAACAGCACGACCGGGATCTTCGCGGCCTCGAGGTCCTTCTTCACCGACGACGCGATGCCCTGGCCGTACGACTGCTTGTCGTGCAGGACGGCGACCTTCTTCGGCTTCACGTTGTTGATGATGTAGTGCGCGGCGGCCGGCCCTTGCTGGTCGTCGCGGCCGATCGTGCGGAAGATGAAGTGGCGCTTCTTGCCTTCGGTCAGCTGCGGCGCGGTCGCCGACGGCGTGACCATCACGATGCCTTCGTTCTCGTAGATGTCCGAGGCCGGGATCGTCGAACCCGAGCACACGTGGCCGATCACGTACTTGATCTTCTGGCTGACGATCTTGTTGGCGACGGCGACAGCCTGCTTCGGTTCGCACGCGTCGTCCATCATCACCACTTCGAACTTGTTGCCGCCCGCACCGCCTGCCGCGTTGATCTGTTCGATCGCGGTCAGCGCGCCGGCCTTCACCATGTCGCCATACTGGGCGACCGAGCCGCTCATCGGACCAGCAATGGCGATCTTCACGGTTTCCGCTTGCGCGGCGGCGGCGCCGGCGGCGAACAGCACGGCGGCAACGGAAATGGACGTAAGACGGGACAGCGTCATCTGGGAGCTCCTCGATGTTGTTTAGTCATACGGGCAAAGGCGGCATGACTTGCGCAATCGAACAGCACCCGGGGCGAGGACATGGGACACGCCCGAGACACATAGAAGACGGAACTCCAGCGGAATGTTGCGTAGCGGGGCCCGGCTCTTGCAGTCCCCGGAGGGGGACGTCTGGTTCGGAAAGACATCGTGATGCGTCTTGCATTGCGCAAGCGTTTCGCCTGCCCCGCTTGCCAGATCGCTGGTTCGGAGGGATGGTCCGACAGCCATTGGCAAGGCAGTCGAAATTATATGGGCGTTTTTAAATCGTCTGTCAAAAATGCCTGTCGACTGAGGGAAAACACGTAGGGTTTGGGTGTTGTACGGTGGCGACGAGGGCGCAACCCCGACGGGGCGGGAACGTTTGCGTGGGGTGCAATCGGGTTGCGATAGCAGGTGGCGGGATAGATCTATGCCTTGCCGTGCAAGGGTTTAGGCGATTCGGTGCGGAGTCCGGCACGATTGGAGGGTGCCAGGAGGCCGATCGCGAAAAATCAATCAACTGACGATTGGGGCAGCAAGCACCAATGAGGGGCGTTCGCGCGAAGCGGTAAAACCTTCCGTTCGCCGACGATTTCATCGTCACAGAAAGCAAATTGTTATTTTCATGAAATAATACGAACTCGCTTCTGCAATCCAGCCAGCCTTCCCGCGAACCGCGCCACCGCGCTTCGCCGCGTCGCTTCGGGGCCGCACCAACGCCCGTCCGTCGTTCAGTCTCGCCAGCCAGTGATCTGCCGTTTTTCTCCATGCACATCACCTGATTGGGATCGCTGATGAGTCACGCTCTTCGCTTGTCTTTCGCCGCTGCGTTCGTGTGGACGCTTTCCGTTTCCGTAGCCGATGCCTCGGAGCGCGGCACGCTGGCCGATCGGTCGGCCGGCGCCAATGTGTTTCGCTCGGAGCGTCGTGCTGCCGGTCGCGACGAGGTGCGTGCGCGGCGCGTCACTCGACGCGCGCAGTATGCCGCGCCCGCGGAACGCAGCCCGTTCGATACGCCCGATACGCGGCCGTTGCGAGTGTCCGGCAATACGCTCGAAGCGAAAACGCCGGCCGGACATGCATCCGGCTTCGTCTTGCCTGCGAATCGCGTCGCGCTCGGCGCGGGCGGCAGCGACAGCCTCGGGCGCGCGTTGCCCGGATCCGAACAGCGCGCACGGAACTGGAACGAATACCTGCGGGACAACGGTTCGAAACCGGTCGGCAGCGGCGGGGCGTATGCGCCGACGCAGCCGTACGATGCCGCACGCGGTCCGCACGGGACGCCGAATCCGTACGATCCGTCCGTACCGCAACCGGAAACACGGACGTTTTTCGACAACGGTGCGGGCACGCATTGCACGGCTACCGGAGGCGCGGGGACGTCGTGGTCGTCCTGCAATATCGCCTGGTGACGCAGAGTGGTAACGCCGCGCGGCGCGTCAATCCAAGTCCGCGCATGCGCGCCCGTTCGCGACCTCATCCTGTCCGCGCTATGCAAACCCGTACAGCTTCGCGGGGTTCGCAACGAATATCAGCTGCTGCCAGTCCGGACGCCCGATCCAGCCGGCGATCACGTCCAGCAGGCTCGCGTCGTCCGGCTTGTCCGTCTTCTGCGTCGGGTGCGGCCAGTCGGTGCCCCAGAGCATGCGCTCCGGCGCCATGCCGATCAGCGCCTTCGCGACCGGGGCGACGTCCTCGTAGGCAGGCGCGCCCGTCTTGCTGTCGACGTACGGGCCGGACAACGTGATCCACGTATGGCCCTTGTCGACGAGGCGTTGCGCGGTACGAAGCGCGGCCGACGCCAGCCCGCCGGGCTGCGGCACGTGCGCGATATGGTCGATGACGAGCGGACAAGGCAGCGCCGCGAGATGCGGCTCCAGCTCGGGCAGCCGCGCGCCCTGCACCACCAGCTCGATGTGCCATCCGAGGTTCGCGATACGCGCGGCGAGCGGCGCCAGCATGTCGAGCGTCGTCGCGCCCGGATAGCTCAGGTTGAACCGGATCGCACGGATGCCGCCGCGATCGAGCACCCGGAGTTCGTCGTCGCTCACGGTGCCGTCGACGACGGCGACACCGCGCGCGTCGCCGCCGAACTGCGCGATCGCCGCGAGCGTGCAGCGATTGTCCGTCCCGTACGTCGACGGCGTCACGACCACGTTGCGCTTCACGCCGATCCGCGCCTGCACGCGCCGGTATTGCGCGACGGTCGCATTCGGCGGTCGCAGCGTCGTGCCCGGCGCGACCGGGAACCGGTCGTCGTAGATGTGCATGTGACAGTCGATCGCCCCGTCGGGCAGCCGGAACGCCGGCGGCTCGATGCCGCTCGACCACGTTTCGTCGGCGGCGGCCGGCCTCGGCAATGCAGCCGAAGCCAGCGTCGCGCCGGCGATCCGGAGGAATGCGCGTCTCGCCATGCGTGCCATGATCAGATGGTCCCCGTCTTGCCGACCAGCTTGCCGGCCGCATGATTGCGCGTGAGCAGCAGCAGCGTCGCGACGCTCACGAGCGTGAGGATCGCGAGCGGCATCAAGGCGAGCGCGTAGCTGCCCGTCGCGGCCTTCACCCACCCGTACACGTTCACCATCAGCCCGCCGCCGAGCAGGTTCGCGATCGCATTGACCGTCGCGAGCCCGGCCGCCACGGTGCTGTTGGACAGCATGTCGGTCGCGAGCGCCCAGAACGGCCCCTTGAACGAATACGCGCCGACCAGCACCGCGCAGAGCATGCAGACCGTCGGCAGCAGCGAGCCGCTCAGCGACGTCGCGAACAGGCCCACGCCGATCAGCAGCATCGGCACGGCCGTGTGCCAGCGCCGTTCGCCGACACGGTCCGAGCGCCGGCCCCAGTAAACCATCAGCACGGAGGCCACCGCGTACGGCACCGCGTTCAGCAGGCCGGTCTGCATGACGGTCAGGCCGAACGACTTGAGCAGCTGCGGCTGCCACACGGACAGCGTGCTGCCCGCCGCGGACGCACACGTGTCGACGAGCGCGAGGCACAGCACGTAGCGGTTGCGGAACAGCTGCGTGAGCGGCAGCGACGGCACCTTCTTGCGGGTCTTGTGGCCGGCGGCAAGCGCGCCCGAGAGCCACGCGCGCTCGTCGTCGTCGAGCCACCTCGCGTTTTCCGGCTTGTTCGTCAGCATGAACAGGCATGCGATGCCGAGCAGCACGGTCGGAATGCCTTCGAGGATGAACAGCCAGTGCCATCCGCGCAGCCCCCAGACGCCGTCCATCTGCAACAGCAGCGCGGAGATCGGCGAGCCGATGAAGCTCGCGGCCGGAATCGCGACCATGAACGTCGCGACGATGCGCGCACGATACTGCGCGGGAATCCAGTACGACAAATAAAGCAGCACGCCCGGGAAGAAGCCGGCTTCGGCCGCGCCCAGCAGGAAACGCAGCACGTAGAACGTCGTCGCGTTGTGCACGAGCGCGGTCGCCGCCGACACGATGCCCCACGTGATCATGATCCGGGCGATCCAGATCCGCGCGCCGTATTTCTGCAGCGCGAGATTGCTCGGCACTTCGAAAAAGAAGTAGGAAATGAAGAACAGGCTGCTGCCGAAACCGAAGACCGTCGCCGACATCCCGAGGTCGTGGTTCATCTGCAGCGACGCCATCCCCACGTTGCCCCGGTCGATAAAGGCAAGCAGGTAGCAGATCATCAAAAAGGGAATGAGTCGCCAGACGACCTTTCGTATGGTCCGGCGCTCGATCGCGGACGCTTCCATGAACCCGGTTTGCATGTTGTCTCCGTTTATTGTGCGCCTGGGCGCGTTCCTGTGAACCGTTGCCACGCGATGACCGCCATGACGCCGCACGCGAGCACGGCGGCCATTGCCGCGAAGGTGTGTCGCACGCCGAGCGCCTCGGATGCGCTGCCGACGAGCAGGTAACCGAACGGCATCGTGCCGTTGTAGGCCATGCCGTACATCCCGACGAGCCCGCCGCGCACGTGATCCGGGCACTGGCGCTGAATGGTCGCGTTCGTCGACGTGGCCGCGAACGTGAGGCTGAAGCCGAGCGCATAAAACGCGGGAATCGATCCGGCCGCATCGGTCGTCGCGGCCAGCACGGCAAGCGCGCCGACCGCCGTCCACGGTGCATACGCGATGAACCGGTGCGACGCGCGCGGCCCGAATGCCGACGACAGCAGCACCGCCGCGCTCAACGAGCCGGCGCCGGCGCACGCGAAGAACACGCCGGTAAAGCGCGCCGCATCGTGAAAGCCCTGGTCCGCGAGCAGCGGCACGAGCGTCTGGTAGCTGCCGGCGAACAGGCCGATGCACGCGAGAATCGGCAGATAGCGGGCCGAGAACGCATCGGACAGGACATAGCCGACCGCATCGCGCAGGCCGCTCTCCGCGCGCGACGGGCGGCCCGCCGACGCGGTCCGGATCGACCGCACGCACGCCGCCATGAAGCACAGCGCGAGCGCATAGATCGCAAACGACGTCCTTGGCCCCAGCGTCGGATAGACGAATCCGGCGATGGTCGGGCCGACCATGCGCCCGACGTTGTAGACCATCGTGTTCATCGCGACCGCGTTGGAGGTATGCGTCGCGTCCTGCAGGCTCGTCAGCAGCAGCACCTGCCGCGCGGGCGTTTCCACCGCGCTCGACACGCCGATCGCGAGCGCATGCGCGAGGATCAGCTTCACGCCGAGCAGGCCGAGCAGCGACAACGTGAAGAGGCTGCCGGTCAGCAGCAGCGACGCCGTCAGCACGCACAGCGTCACGCGGCGCGCGTTGGCCGAGCCGATGCGGGAGCCCGCCACCGGCGCGACGATCAACTGCGGCCCGTACAGCAGAAAGTTGAGCAGCGCGAGGATCGCCCCCGAGCCGGACAGGTGATAGACCAGCAGATTCAGCGTGACGTTCTGCGTCCAGCTGCCGAGCACCGACGCGACCTGCCCGCTCAGATAGCGCCGCAGCGACGCCTCGGACAGCGCCGGAAACAGCGTGCTCACCCACCCCGCTCGCGTTGCCACGCTCATGACAGCGCCTTTCCGCGCGTTTCGGGCGCGAACAGCACGACCGCGGCCGCGGCGACGAACGCGACGATCGTCGTCGCGAGCCCGAGCACGAAACCGCCCGACGTCGACGCCAGCGCGCCGATGATCAACGGCGCGATGAAGCCGCCGAGCCTGCCGCCGTTGTACGCGAGGCCCATGAAGAACCCGCGCGATGCCGTGTTGCCGATGATCTCCGCGAGGAACGGGCCGGCGCCCGCGAAGATGCCGTTCACGCTGAAGCCGGTCAGGAAGATCGCGGTCATCAGCAGCCACGGATTCGCCGACACGATGTACACGCCGACGGCCATCGCGCCGACCAGCAGATAGGCCAGGAACATCGGCCGCCGGCCGAGCCGGTCGACCCATGCCGAGAACAGCAGAAACCCGGCAATCGCGCCGAACTGCAGCGCAAGCACGAACTTGAGGCTATGCACGAAGTCGAGGTGCTTCACCGTGACGAGGAACGTCGGCGTCCACGTGAATACGCCCCAGTAGAGGTACTGCAGGAAGAAGATGAAGCAGAAGGCGGTGAGCAGGCCGCGCACGTTAAGCTTCTCGTGACTGGCCGCGTCGAGCTTGCGGGCGTGCGGCTTCGCGTGCCGGCGTTCGAGCCAGATCGGCGATTCCGGCGTCTTGCGCGCGACCCAGAACAGGATGAAGAACGGCGACGCGCCGATCAGGAACAGCAGACGCCAGCTGTCGCCGGCCAATCCGCCATGCGCGGCGCCGACGATGCCCGAGATCACGATCGCGAGGATCGCGCCGACCGGCAAGCCCATCTGCATCAGCGCGCCGCCCTTGCCGCGCCGGCTCGGGTGCCAGGTCTCCGCGATGAGCGCCGCGCCGGCGGTCCAGGTGCCGCCCATGCCGAGCGCGCCGAAAAAGCGCAACGCGGCGAACGAATGCGCGTCGGGCGCAAATGCGATCAGGCCGGAAAACAGCGAGTAGATGCCGACGCACAGCAACGCGGTGCGCACGCGCCCGATCCGGTCCGACACGAAGCCGAACAGAATGCCGCCGACGATCTGTCCGGCCGCCGTGACGCTCGTGAACAAACCGAGCTGCGCCTTGCTCAGCCCGAACTGCAGCGCGAGCGTCGGCAGCAGCAGCGAAAGCAGGAACGAGTCGTAGCTCTCGAAGGTCCAGCCGAGCCCCGCGAGCGTCAGCGAACGCCGCTCGATACGGGTCATGCGCGTACCGCCTTTTTCCGCGGCAGCGGACGCCCTCTCCTGCGTCGCCACGGTTGCACTCGTCTTCATGGGTTGTCTCCGGGAATTGCGATGCGATACGTCGATGCGGCCGTCCGGCTGAACAGCGCGGCCTTTTCATCGGCCGACATCGCCGACGCGAGTCGTTTGAAGGCGTTCCACAGCACGCGATAGCCGAACATCCCCTTGTCGACGGGGAAGTTGCTCTCGAACATGCAGCGATCGACGCCGAAGCATTCGACGCAGGTATCGAAATACGGCTGCCACGCGGCCGCCAGTTCCTGCGACGACGGCGGCAGGTCGCGCGCGGCGAAATCGAAACCGAACACGCTCATGCCCGCGCCGCCGAGCTTCATGCGCGTGTTCGGCAGCGCGGCGAGACGCGCGAGTTGCCGTTGCCATTGCGCACGGACTTCCGCATGCCGGCCGGCATGCGGGCCCACGCCGACCGGGCCGCCGAAATGGTCGATGACCACGACGACGTCCTCGCAGGCGCGCGCGAGTTCGTACAGGTCGTCGAGCTGCGTGTGATAGACCCAGGCGTCGAGCGACAATCCGTAGCGAGCGAGCGTCGTCACGCCCCGCCGGAAAGCCGGATCCGACATCCGGTCGCGCGGCGGCGTGACCGGGCTCGATCGCACGTCGGGGCTCGCATGCCACGCGAGCGGATTGCGGATCCCGCGCAGTCGTCCGCCGGACACCTGCAGCATCGTGTCGAGCACCGCATCGAGCGCCGCGCCGAGCGACAGATCGGCGCCGCCTACGATGGCCTCGCAGCACCGCGCGGGGCCGTATGCGCCGCTTTCGAACATCGCGGCGACGCCGCTCGCGAATTGCACTTCGCCGACCGGCTTGAGCGCATCCGGCCCGCTGGCACGCAACATCGAGCGACACTGCACGTAGACCGTCGACACGACCCGATGCCCGCTGCGCACATCCGCGCCGAATTCGTCCGCGAGATAGCGCCCGGTCTGGCGGTCCCACAGGTGATGATGGGCGTCGACGATGGCAAGCTCGGGTTCGAGCACCGGCTCGTCGCGCAATGCGAGCCACTCGGGCCTGACGGGCAGATGGGGCGCGTGAACGGTCTGCATCGCAATCGCCTTAGAATTTCTGGCGCATGCCGATCACCACGCCCGTCTGGTTGTGATCGGGTGCAACCGTGCCGTAGCCGTTCACGCCAAGCGCGGAGCCGCCCTTGTTGCGCGCGAAACCGGCCGTCGCGTAGACATCGGTGCGCTTCGACAGCAGATAGTCCGCACAGAGCACGGCGAGCCACGGATCGGCACTGGTCGAATGCACGTCCTGGTAATACGCCGTTGCCGTGACCACGAACGCCGGCGACACCGCGTATTGCGCGCCGGCCCAGTACAGGTTCGCCGCGCTGGCTTCGGCGCCGTTCGCGACACGGATCGGGTTCGCCGGCAGGAACGCGTTCGACGCATGCAGGTAGCGATAACCGGCGAATCCCTTCACCGGTCCGATCGCATACGACGCGGCGGCCGTCGCGCGACGCTCGGTGCCCGTGTTCGTCGCGACGGTGTTGCTGTTGCGTTGCTCGTACGACACGCTCGCGGCGAGCGGCCCCTGCGCGAAACTCAACGCGCCGCTGAAGAAGCGGCCGGTGAGCTGCGCGCCCGGCACCTCGGCGCCGTATCCGGTGTCGTAGCGGGTGCTGTACATCGCTTGCGCCGTCAGCGGACCGAACACGCCGGTGTATTTCGCCGAATTGTCGATACGCGCGGCCGCCGCGTAGTCGAGCGACAGCACCGAATAGCGCGACGACGCGCCCATCGGGTCGAACGCCACGGCCTGTTCGTAGAAGAGCGAGTTCTGGCGGCCGAACGTCAGTTGCTGCCCTCGATAAGACAGCCCCACCCACGCCTGCCGGCCGAAAATCCGCGACGTCGTGGCGGCGTTCGCACCGAGGCCTTTCGTCGACTGCGCGGTCGTGCCGTCATTGATGTTGAAGCCGTCTTCCAGCTGGAAAATGGCCTTCATGCCGCCGCCGAGTTCCTCGACGCCCTTCAATCCCCAGCGCGAACCGGACAGGTTGCCCGACGCTTCGCGCGTCTGCGCGCCGCCGGTGCTCGTATTGTTGATGTGTTCGATGCCGACGTCGGCAATGCCGTACAGCGTGACGCTGCTTTGCGCATGTGCGACACCGCCCCCCAACACCGCGCTCGCGACGGTGACGGCGCCGAGCACGAAGCGGGATTTCGGGCGGGCATTCTGGCTGGCCTGATTCGACAACATGGAGTCTCCAAACTGTTTTTTGTGGGTGGGTCTGACGAAGAAATATTCACGTCCTGCGGGCGGCGGGCGCTTCGCCGGCGCACGAGCCCGGATCGCCGAGCCATGCAATGGTCAGCGCACCGAGCAGCAGCACGGCCGACACGGCGACGAGCGGCGTGGTGAAACCGCCGGAGAACTGCTTGAGCGCACCGATCAGCGACGGTCCGACGAAGCCGCCGAGGTTGCCGACCGACACGATCAGCGCGAGGCCGCCGGCGGCGGCCCGCCCGGTGAGGAATCCGGACGGAATGGCCCAGTAAGTCGCCTGGAACGCGAGGATCCCGCTCACCGTGACGCACAGCGCGATCAGCTTGAAAGCCGGCGCGTGAATGAAGGCGCTCGCGCACAGCGCTCCGGCGGCGACGGCCAGTGCACCGGCGACGTACGGAATGCGGTTGGCCGCCCGATTGGCGACCCGCGCCCACCAGAGCATCGCGCCGGCACCGATCGCATACGGAATCGCCGTCAGCCAGCCGACCACCGCGTGTTCGACGCCGAACTGCCGGATGATCTGCGGCATCCACAAGCCGACGCCGAGCGAGCCGACGATCCCGCAGAAGTTGATGAACGCGAGCACGAACACGCGCCAGTTCGTCATGGCGTCGCGCAGGTCGCTGCCATGCTTCGCGCCAATGTCGCGCTGCTCGAACGCGAGGCGCTTCGCGAGCGACGCCTTCTCTTCGTCACCGAGCCACGCCGCTTTCTCGGGACGGTCGGCCAGCACGAACAGGCACGCGATGCCGAGCACCACGGCCGGCACGCCTTCGATCAGCAGCAGCCACTGCCAGCTGCGCAGCCCGTGCAGGCCGCCGAGTTCGAGCAGCGCGCCGGAAATCGGCGAGCCGATCATGTTCGCGACGGGAATGCCGACGAGGAACGCGGCCGTCACCTTCGCGCGCCACTTGCCGGGAAACCAGTGCGTGAAATACAGATAGATGCCGGGCGTGAATCCTGCCTCGGCGAGCCCGAGCAGAAAGCGCGCGGCCGCAAAGCTCTTCGGGCCGACGACGAACGCCGTCGCCATCGAGAACAGGCCCCACGTGATCATGATTCTCGCGATCCACACGCGCGCGCCGACCTTCTGCATGATCAGGTTGCTCGGAATCTCGAACAGGAAATAGCCGATGAAGAACAGGCCGGCGCCGATGCCGAACTGCTCGGCCGTGAGACCGAGATCCTTGTTCATCGTCAGCGCGGCAAAACCGACGTTGGTCCTGTCGAGATAACTGATCACGTAGCAGACGAAGATGAACGGCAGAATGCGCCGGAACGCCTTGGCGAGCGTGCGCTCGCTGGCCGCGTAATCGTCGGCGGCCAGGCGCTCCGCGGCTTGCGCGGCGGCGCGCGGTGCGTCCTCGCCGGCATGCAGCACGTGCGAAATGGTCATGCTTGTCTCCTTCGTCGCGCGGCTGGCGGCGCGATCTTTCGGCATGCGGGCGGGAAGCCGACGCGCGGCTTCCCGGCTCGTGGTCTCAGTCCTGCTTCGCTGCCTGTTTCGGCAGCGGGCCGGCAACGGTCATGTCCGCTTTCAGGACGGAACCGGACGTCGCTTCGGTGATGAAAAGCGTCTTCATGTCCGGGCCGCCGAAGCACACGCTCGTGAGCGACGCGCCTTTCGGTCCGGTCAGGATCTCGACGGGCTCCGCGCAGTGGTTGAGCACCCACACGCGGCCGAGCCCCGGATTCGCGACGAACAGGCGGCCGTCGAGATCGACGGTGAGGCCGTCGGGGCCGCTCGGTCCGTAGGACGTGAAGAACTGGCTGACCTTCGTGACCGAGCCGTCGGCCTGCAGCGGCATGCGCCACACGGCATTGCCGCGCGTCATCGCGACGAACAGCACCTTCTCGTCGCGCGACAGGACGAGCCCGTTCGGGCTCGGGCAGGTATCGAGCAGCATGTCGAGCTTGCCGTCGGGCGACAGCCGGTACACGCGGCCCGTCGGATCGTGCAGGCCGGTCTGCCCCTGGTCGGTGAAATAGAGGTTGCCGGCCGAGTCGAACGTCAGGTCGTTCACGCCCTTGAAGCGCTCGGTGTTGCGGCGCTCGAGATACGGGCGGACTTCACCGCGCTCGATATCGAGCAGCATCACGCCGTTCCGGTAGTCGGTGATGATCAGGTGTGACGCGTCGAAGCGCTTCATCCCGTTGGGCTCGCCGTCGTATTCGGCGACGAGTTCCCAGTCGCCCGACGGTGAAATGCGGAAGATGCGCCCGTGCGGAATGTCGGTGACGAACAGATAACCGTCCGGATCCCAGACCGGCCCTTCGAGAAAGGAATCCGTGACCATTCCGCCGCGATTCGCGCGCGCCCATTCCGTGCGGACGTCCGGCTTGCGAAACTTCTCCGGCATGCGCGTGAAGACTTCGGCTTCGCGCACGTCGGGATTCGTCAGATAAAACATGCGTACCTCGATGTCCAGGGTTCAAGCCGCGCTGTGCGCGCGTTCGTCCAGCACCGCGAGGAGGTTGGCGGCCGCGCCCTTGCCCATGTTCACGTACGCGGCATCGCTCACGCCGCCGATATGCGGAGACAGAATCGCGTTGGGGATCTGCTGGAACGGGTGCGGCACCGCCATCGGTTCCACGTCGAAGCTGTCGAGCCCGGCCGCGCGCAAGTGACCGCTCGTCAGTGCGTCGGCAAGCGCGGCTTCGTCGATCAAGCCGCCGCGGGCGGTATTGACGAGGATCGCGCCGCGCTTGAAACGCGCGAGCGTGTCGCGGTCGAGCATCCGGCGGTTGTCGGCCGTCAACGGACAATGCAGCGACACGACGTCCGACTCCGCGTACAGCGTGTCGAGCGGCACCCGCTTCACACCGGCGGGCACTTCCTTCGCGAACGGATCGAACGCGACAACCTTCATGCCGAACGCCGCGCCGATCGCGGCCACGCGCCGGCCGATCGCGCCGAGCCCGACGAGGCCGAGCGTGCGGCCGTCGAGTTCGACGGACTTGTGCGTCGACTTGTCCCAATGGCCTTCGCGCATGCGGGAATCGAGCTGCGGAACCGACTTCGCACACGCGAGCAGCAGCGCCCATGCGTGCTCGGCGACGGCGGCCGCATTCGCGCCGACCGCGGCACGCACCGCGATGCCGCGTGCGGCGGCGGCGTCCTGATCGATCACGTCGATGCCGCTGCCGTGCTTCGAAATCACCTGCAGGTTTTCGGCGGCGTCCATGATGCGCGCGTTGATCTTGCCGTACCGGACGATGATCGCGACCGGCTTGTGCGCGATGCAGAGCGCGACGATGTCGTCTTCGGTCGGCTGCTTGCCGGCGAACACGACGTCGAACTGCGTGAGCATGTCGAGCGCTTGAGCCGCAAGGTCGGCGGCGGTCACGAGGACGACGGGCTTATGCGAAGCGGTCTGCATCACAGCGCCTCGCCTTCGGCCAGCATGCCGGCTGCGCGCAGTTCCTTCTCGATCCAGCCCGGACGAACGTCGCCCTTGTGGATCGCCGCGATACGCGCCGTTTCGGCATCGAGCTTTTTCTGCGCCAGATCGACGATGCGCGCGACGTCGGCGCGCGCAACGACGACGACGCCGTCGGCGTCGCCGACCACCAGGTCGCCCGGATTGACCGCCGTGCCGCCCAGCGAGATCGGCGCATTCACGCGCCCCGCGACACTTTTGGTCGGGCCGCACGGATTGAGGCCGGCCGAGAAGATCGGATAGTCGCCGTTGGCCAGTTCATGCGCATCGCGCACCGCGCCGTCGATGATGATGCCAGCGATGCCGCTCGCCTTCGCCTGCGCCGCCATGATTTCGCCGAGCAGCGCGCACGAGATGTCGCCCTTGCCGTCGACCACGACGACGTCGCCCGGCTTCGCGACGGCGAGCGCCGCATGGATCGCCAGGTTGTCGCCCACGCGGACTTCGACCGTGATCGCGGGGCCGGCGACCTTCATCTTCGGCGACAGCGGCCGCACGCGGCCATGCACGGTGCCGCGGCGGCCGGCGACGTCGGCCAGGATCGCCGCTTGATAGCGGGCGGCGGCCTGAACGAGTTCGGGCGACACGCGTTCGATGTCGCGAATGATCGGGGAAGTGCTGACGGGTGGCTTGCTCATGATTCGACCTCGGGTTGTGCGTTGTACTCTGTACAACAATGGTGTACATCGTGAAATCACTATAACCAGAGGACGAGCATCATGGCACTGGCGTTTACCCTTTTACGTGGTAAACCAGCGTTTTACTCTGTACAATCCCTGTTGCATGTCGACAGGAGAGAAGAGATGGGAAATGAAGGGGTCGTTGCCGTGGAAAAGGCGCTTTCGCTGCTGGACTGCTTCAAGCCCGGTGCCGAATCGCAGTCACTCGCGATGCTGTCGCAGGCATCCGGCATGCACAAGACGACGGTCTATCGGCTGATGAACTCGCTGGAGCGAATGGGCTATGTCGTGCGCGCGCAATCCGGCAACTATTCGCTGGGACATCGCGTGCTGTACCTCGGCAAGCTGTACGAGCAGTCGTTCCATCTGTCCACGGTGGTTGAACCGGCGCTGCACGCGCTGGCCGCGCTGACGAAGGAAAGCGCATCGTACTACGTGCACGACAGCGGGCAGCGGCTTTGCCTGTTTCGGGCCGAGCCGTCCGAAGGCCTGCGTGAAACGCGGCTCGCGGGGACGATGCTGCCGCTCGACGACACGGCCATCAGCCAGGTGATCCGCTTCTGGGGACTCGGCGAACCGATCTATGACAAGCCGCCTGCGCTGCCCCTCTTCACCGCGGGTGCGCGCGACGTGCACACGGCAGCGTTCGCGGTGCCGATCTTCGGCGCCGGCGACAAGTTCATGGCGGCACTGACGCTTTCCGGTCCTGCGTCTCGTCTCAGCGCCGCATACGAGTCGGGCGAGTTGGATCGACCGCAACTGGATGCGGCCGCCGATCTGTCCCGGAAGCTGGGCGCGAGTGTCGCGCTCTGCGAAAACATCTACGGCACCTGATCCTCGCGGCGACCAACGCATGGTTCAGGTCGGCGCTGAAGCAACAGCGGTTGCCCAAGTCGCCGCGCGTTGGTTCGAGCTGACGACTGGAACTGGCGATACAGCGCCATTCCGCTACGCGTGCGTAGCGTGCCAACGCGGACTGTCTTGCCTGCCGGCATCGCGCTTCACGCAGAACAACGATGCCCGTCACCTCGGCGAAATCACAATCGCCGCCCGCCGATTCTGCGCCCGCCCGGCCGGCGTCCGGTTATCCCCTACCGGATCACGCTTCCCTTTCCCCGCGATCGCGATCTGCTTCGCATCCAGCCCGACGTCGACCAGCTCGGCGGCCACCACCTCCGCCCGCCGCTTCGACAACTCGAGATCGTATTTCTCCGTCCCGCTGTCATCCGAGTAGCCATACACCCGCACGCCGTTGATCCCCGACGACCGCAGCGTCCGCCCGATCCGTTCGACGATCCGCCGCACGTCCGGCTTGAGGTTGTACCGGTCGAAATCAAACAGAATGGGCCCGGTGGACCCGAACTCGAACCCCTGTCCAGTCTCCTGGAACCCGGCTGATTTCAGCGCCGTGACCTGCGTCTGCGTCAGCCCGCGATGAAGCGGCGGCGGCGGCGGCGTCTTGCAGCCCCCCAGCAGCATGCCCAGCAGCAATGCGCTTCCCACGCACAGCCGCTCCATGCTTACAGGAAACGAGTGGTTCATTTCGCATCCCCTTCGAGTGCGCCCTTGTTGAACGCGCTTCTTGTCAATCGCTGCCGCGGCCTCGCCCGCGGCGCGAAACGTTCATCCTCAAGCCGATCCGACCACCCCCTCCGCCAATTGCCAGGAGCCCGGCCGCGCACGCTTGGCGCGGTACATCGCGGCATCCGCCGCCCGCAGCAGGCCGCTCGCGTCCGACGCGTGATCGGGATACAGCGCAACGCCGGCACTCATCATGGTGGCCACCATGCGGCCGTCGGACAGCTCGATCGACGGCGCCATGCCGGACAAAATCCCGTCGGCGATCCGGCATACGCTGCCCGCTTCGGGCACCGCCGCCAGCATCACCGCAAATTCGTCGCCGCCCAGACGGGCAACGAGATCGGCCTCGCGCACCTGCGTACGCAGCCGCGACGCGATGCCGACCAGCACCGCGTCGCCGGCATCGTGGCCGAGACAATCGTTGATTTCCTTGAAGCGGTCGCAGTCGAGATACAGGACGGCAACCCGCTGCCCCGTCAAAGTCGCGTCGCACAGCGCAAGCGCGAGGCGCGATTCGAACTGCGCGCGGTTGGGCAGCCCCGTGAGCGCATCGTGCGTCGCCTTGTGCTCGAGCGACGCGTTCTCGTCGCGCAGCGTGTTCTGCCAGTCCTCGAATTCGTCGAGCAATGCATTGAAGTCGTCGCCGAGCTGGTTCAGTTCGGCGATCGCCACCGGTTCGACGCGCCGCGCAAAGGCGCGCTCGCGCCGCACCGCGTGAGCGACGCCCGCCAGCGCGCGCAGCGGCGAAACGATGTTGCGCAGCAGACGCTTCGAGCTGACATACGCGCCGAACACGCTGACGGCCAGGCAGCCGAGAATGCCGCCCACGCCGCCAAGCAGGAAGCCGAAGAACTGATGGCCGCGCCCGCGCACGACGACGTGTCCGACAATGATGCCGTCGTGCAGCACCGGGACGGTCACCGGCCCGGGCAGCGCCACATCCGCCACGGCGCGTTCGAGCCGCGCGATGCCGTTGCCGGCAGGCAATTGCCACGTCGCGAACAGTTGCCCCTTGCTGTCCGTGACGACCACCTGTGCGACATCCTCGTCGCTGGCGATCAATCCGATCGCCTCGTTCGCCGCGACGCGATCGCCGAACACGAGCGCCGCCTCGACCGTGTAACCGAGCGAGCGCGCGAGCAGGTTCAGGTTGTTGCCCGCGTACGCGCGCAACGCGATCACGGCGACGACGATCAACGACACGGCCGCCATCGTCACCGCGATGAACGCGAGGCGCAGGTGCGCCCGACGCAGCACGCTTTGCAGCGTCGGGCGCGGCATGCGGGAAGCGGAAACGGGGAGCGCGGACCGTGTCATGGCGTCACCGGCCGCCGGGCGAGATTGAGCACGTTCGGGTGCACACGCACGCCGCTGCGCGCGACGGCGTCGAGATTGATGTCGAACGACACGCGATCGCCGTCGACACTCAGGCAGAACATGCCGCCCGCGGTGCAGGACGGATCGTGTTCCGAGATCGTCAGCACCGGATGACCGGCCACCGCGGTTCTCACCCGCGCGCGTTCGTCGTTGCTCAGCGTGCCGAGGTAGACGATGTCGCATGCGATGCCGAGCGCCGGATCGTCGGGACGTACGCGCTGCACGTCGACCAGCGTCGAGCCGGCCTCCAGCGTGTCGGTCAGGCCGCGCGCGTAGTCGGGCCGGCCCGTGACGCACAGATGCAGGCGAACGGGCGTGGTCGGCCAGCGCGTGAAGCTGACGATGCCGAGCACGACCTGACGCACGGCGGAGTCGTGTGAGGAATGGGCCGGGTCGGCGTGATCGACATGATCGGCAGGGCTTGCGGCGGCGAGGTGCATGGGATCGACCGGAACGTCGGTATCGACGGGCGCCCCTGCGAGCACGGCGGGCGCCGCGCCCAACCAGCAAACGATTGCGAACAGCGCGTGGCGCAGCGAAGCGGCTCGGCCGAGACGGCCGGACACCGTCCGCGCGGCGATGGGCGCCGCGCCCGCTGACGTCGCTGCAGTCGCGAGACCGACAGCCGACGCGCACACTTTCGCATCCATGATGGCAACATCCGCTGGCGTCGCTCCGGCGCTGCCCCTCGCCTCTTCCCATGCGCGTGCAGGCACCGAATTACGCGCATGATGGCTTCATCTTAGGTAAAAATTCGGATGACCAAGCAGTGGGAAACACCCGATAAAACGTCGGAAAGTATGCGGAATCGGTACTGCGTCACGACGATGCGAGCGAAGGCGATGACCGGCGTCGATCCGGTGTCGACGCCGGTAGATTGGTCAGCGGATTGGATGCCCGCGGGCGGCAAACTTCATACGTTCATGCGCGCTATGCGATCGCCGACAAATCGAACGGCGTCTCCCGCTGGCGCGTCCCCGTCAGCCTGAACCCCGCATTCGCAATCGCCGGCGTCACCGCCGGGCTCGACAGTTCGCCGACGCCGCCCGGCACGATGTGAATGTCGGTCTCTGGCATGTCGCTCATCCGCATCACGCGATACGTATCGAAGTTCGACTGCAGCACGCGGCCGTGCCGGAAATCGATGCGATCGACCGTCGCATGGCCGAGCCCCCACATCAGCCCGCCGTACCATTACTCGTCGCCCCCGGCCGGCGACACCGCGCTCCCGCAGTCGGCCACGCACGTGAGCCTCTCCATCTTCACCGCGCCGTCCTTGCGACTGTTCATCAGCTTCACGGGCTTGCCCGCCTTCACCGCACACCATGTCGCGTCGAACAGCCAGTACGTCGATTCGCGCGCACCGAAGCTGCCGCCCGACACGCGTTCGTGCAGCGTCACGCAATGCGCGGGAGTGCCGCCGTTACGCGCGAACACGGTGACGTTGATCGGCTCCGGCGGATTCGTGGCCTTGTGCGGCATCGAATACGACGCCTCGATCGTACGTGCGCGGGCCGCTTTCGCCTTCGCGGAATCGCCGTCGGCAATCGTCGGCACGACACGCGCGGCCGGGTCGTCGCCCCATGCTGCCCGCCTCGCCGCGACGATCGCGAATCATCGTGCACGGGCCACGTTCCGCGTATCGGCACCGCCGCCGGCTTGGTCCTTCACGCCGCGGCGAGTATGCTTGTACGTCGAACGTTCTCCAACACGCGGCGGCACGACGATCGCGACACCACGCCCCCTGCCCCGCCAACCGCCCTTCACCATCGATGGATTTCGACGTAATCGTTCTCGGCGCCGGCATCGTCGGCGTGTCCGCCGCGCTGCATCTGCAGGATCGCGGACGCAAGGTTGCCCTTGTCGATCGCGGCGCGCCCGGCGAAGGCACGAGCTTCGGCAACGCCGGGCTGATCGAACGCTCGTCGGTCGAGCCGTATCCGTTCCCGCGCAGCCCGTTCACGCTCATGCGTTATGCGCTGAACCGCTCGACCGATCTCTACTGGCACAGCGCATCGCTGCCCGCGTTCGCGCCATGGCTCGCACGGTTCTGGTGGGAATCGGCGCCGCTGCGCCACGCGGCCGCTTCGCGCGACATGCTGCCGCTGATCGAGCGCTGCATCGTCGAGCACGACGCACTGATCGCGCGGGCCGGCGCCGGCGAACTGATCCGCGCGACCGGCTGGCTGGAAGCGTTCCGCACGCCGGCCGCCTTCGAACGCGGCGTGGCCGAGGCCGGCCTCACCGCGCGCCGCCACGGGCTCGGCATCACGCCGCTCGACGCGGCCGCGCTGCACGCGCACGAGCCGAGCCTCGCACCCGGCTTCTGCGGCGCGCTGCACTGGCTCGATCCGAAAAGCGTCGTCGATCCGTCCGCGCTCGTCAAAGCGTATGCGCAACTGTTCGTGCAGGGCGGCGGCACGCTGCTCGGCGGCGACGCCGCCAGCCTCGACGCACTGTCGCCCGGCTGGCAGGTTCACACGCAGGACGGCCCGGCCGCCGCGCCGGCCGTCGTCGTCGCGCTCGGCCCGTGGTCCGACATCGTGTTCGGCAAGTTCGGCTACAAGATCCCGCTGCGCGAGAAGCGCGGCTATCACATGCACTACGCGCCGTCCGCGCGCGGCGTGCCGTCGGCGCCGATCGTCGATCGCGAATACGGCTACGTGATCGCGCCGATGCGGCGCGGGCTGCGGCTGACGACGGGGGTCGAGATCGCGCGGCGCCGCGTGCCGCCGACCGGCGTGCAGCTCGAACGCGCGGAACGCGTCGCGCGGCCCGTGTTCGGTTTCGGCGAACGGCTCGACCCGCAGCCGTGGCTCGGCTTCCGGCCGTGCACGCCGGACATGCGCCCGGTGATCGGCCCCGCGCCCGCGCATCGCGGCCTGTGGTTCGCGTTCGGCCACAACCACCACGGGCTCACGCTCGGCCCCGTCACCGGCCGCCTGCTGGCCGAGATGATGACGGGCGAAGCGCCGTTCACCGATCCGGCGCCGTATCGCGCCGATCGTTTCTGAACAGATGACCCGTCACCGCGCGCTCAGTCGAGCGCGCGGCCGAAGATCCGGATGACTTCGTCGAGGTGCTCGGCCATCGCGCGGCGCGCGGCGTCGGGATCGCGCGCACGGATCGCGTCGAGGATCGCGCGGTGTTCCAGCTCCGAACGGTGCGGCATGTCGTTCGGCATGTACAGCGACTGCAGCCGCTGGAACATCAGGTCGTACTTGTGCGCGAGCAGCTGCTTGATCATCAGCGCATACGCGGCGTTGTCGCTCGCTTCCGCGATGCGGATATGGAACAGCCGGTCGCCCGGGTGCGTGAGCGAGCCGCTGCGGTTGTCTTCCTGGTTGCGCAGGAACGCTTCGTGAATTCCTTCGATCTGCGCGTCCGAGCCGTGCTTTGCCGCGAGCGACGCCGCTTCCGGTTCGATCAGCCGGCGCGCCTGCAACAGCGCGAACGGCGGGATCTCGGTATCGAGGTCGAGCGCGATGCCGAGTTCGGGATCGATCTCGACGATCGAGAACGGCGCGACCGTCGCACGGGATACGGGTTCGGGCGCGGGCTCCGGCGCCGCGGCCGCTTCGGGATGACGCACCTTCACGCCGTCGCCGACGCGCACGCTGACGAGCCCGCTCACTTCGAGCGCGATCAGCGCCTCGCGCACCGACGTGCGCGACACGCCGAACTGCTCGGCCAGTTCGCGCTCGGGCGGCAGATAGCTGCCCGGCGGAAAATCGCCGGACTCGATCATCGCGCTGAGCTTGTCGGCGATCTGCTGGTAGAGGCGGCGGTTCTGAATCGGCTGGATGGACATACGTTGACGCTGGTAATCGGTTTCGTTCCGGACGGTCTGACGAATCGCACAGACCGTTCGCGCCTATTTTATATGCCGCGCCTCACATCGCCCGGCACCGCGTAACAACGCGCGGCCGTGCCGCCCCACAGCGCGTTGCGCTCGGCCGCCGACAGCCGCGATTCGGCCCAGCGTTCGACGAGCGACGCCACTTCGTCATACGAGGCCGCCAGCAGGCACACGGGCCAGTCCGACCCGAACATCAGCCGCTGCGGCCCGAACGCGTCGAGCGCCGCGTCGAGGCACTGCTCGATGTGCCGGATGTCCCGCGCGCGCAGGCCGCGCCGCCAGTCCGCCTCGGTCACGAGCCCCGACAGCTTGCATGCCACGTGCGGCAACGCGCCCAGCTCGCGCAGCGACGCGCGCCAGCGTGCGAGCGCCGTGTCGTCCCGCTCGAACTCGGTGAGCGCCGGCTTGCCGGCATGATCGAGCACGAGCCAGTGCGCATCGTGCGTCGCGCAGAACGCGCGCACGTCCGGCAACTGGCGCTCGAACACGAGCACGTCGTACACGTAACCGTTCGCCTGCAGCCACGCGATGCCCCGATTGAAACCGGGATCGGCGACGAATGCGGCCACGTCGGCTTCGTCCTGCACCTGATGACGAAAGCCGCGCAGCTTCGGGCTGCCCCACGCGGCGACCCGCTCGGCCAGCCCGGGCGCGCCGAGATCCTCCCAGCCGACCACCGCCGCGATGCGGGCGTCGTCGCGCGCGAGATCGAGCAGGAACGCCGTCTCGTCGCGCCCGGCGCGCGCCTGCACCGCGATCGACGCGCCGAGCGCCTGCGCATGCATCTGCGGCCACAGCGCGTCGGGCAGGTAGTCGCGCGCGAGCACGCCCATCCCGGGGCCGATCCACGGATAGTCGGCCGCGCGATAACGCCAGAAGTGCTGATGGGAATCGATGCGCACTGCGCCCATGGTGCCCTCGTGTTCAGTCGCCGCTGTCGCGGCGGCGCGCGTCATCGCCGCCGCTCGCGCGCAACGCTCAGTCGTACAACACCGCCGCGATCTTCGGATCGTCGATATTGGTCTTGTCGTACCAGTAGAAACCGGTGTCGATGACCTTCGGCAGCTTCTCGCCCTTGATCGCCTTCACGGCCGCCTCGACGGTCTTGTAGCCGATCCCGATCGGGTTCTGCGTGATCGCGCCGGCCATCAGCCCGCTGCGGATCGCGTCCTTCTGCTGCTTGCCGGAATCGTAGCCGACGATCACGACCTTGCGCTTCATCTCGCGCACGCCGTTGACCACGCCGATCGCCGAGCCTTCGTTGGTGCCGAACAGCCCCTTGAGCTTCGGATACGCCTGCAGGATCGACTTCGTCACCTCGGTCGACTTCAGCTGGTCGCCTTCGCCGTACTGCACGGTCACGACCTGCACCTTCGGGTGCGCCGCCTTCATCCGCTCGAGAAAACCGTCGCGGCGGTCGATGCCGGTACGGCTCGTCTGGTCGTGCGCGACCACGGCCACCTCGCCTTCGTCGCCGATCAGCGCGGCGAGCTTGTCGGCGGCGAGCGCGGCGGCCGCCTTGTTGTTGGTCGCGGCGGTCGTCACCGGGATGTCGCTGTCGACGCCCGAGTCGAACGCGATCACCGGGATCTTCTCGGCCTGCGCCTTCTTCAGCAGCGGCAGCGCGGCCTTGCTGTCGAGCGCCGCGAAGCCGAGCGCGGCCGGCTTCTTCGCGATCGCGGCCGACAGCATGTCGATCTGCTTGTCGACCATCGCCTCGGTTTCCGGCCCCTCGAACGTCACCTTCACCTTGTAGTCCTTCGCGGCCTGCACGGCGCCCGACTTCACGGCCTGCCAGAACTGATGCTGGAAGCCTTTCGAGATCAGCGGGATATAGGCTTCCTGCGCCTGCGCGCCGGCCGTGACGCCGACGGCGAACGTCAGCCCGACGATCGCGTTCAACACCTTGCTCCTGATCACTTCGCGTCTCCTTGGTTGGATTCTTCTGGATGCCGGCCGGGCCGGCGGTGAAGCGGATGCCTGCGTGCAGGCGTGCGTCAGCGGCGGCGCCGGCGCAGGATGTCGACGTACACGGCGAGGATGATGATCACCCCGGTCACGACCGTCTGCCATTCCTGCGCGACCGACATGATGCGCAGGCCGTTGGTCAGCACGCTCATGATGAACGCGCCGATGATGGTGCCGACGATGCTGCCCGCGCCGCCCGACAGCGACGTGCCGCCGATCACGACGGCCGCGATCGCATCGAGCTCGTAACCCTGCCCGAGCGCCGGCTGCGCGGAGTTCAGCCGCGACGCGATCAGCAGGCCGGCGATCCCGCACACCGCGCCGCTGAACGTGTAGACGGCGATCTTCCATGCATCGACGTTCACGCCGGACAACCGCAGCGCTTCCTCGTTGCTGCCGAGCGCGAACGTGTAGCGGCCGAAGATCGTCCGGTTCAGCACGATCGACGCGCCGATCGCGACGAGAAACAGGATCAGCACCGCGTTCGGAATCGGCAGCGCGGGGATCAGGTTGCCGATCAGCGAGTCCTGCGCGATCGACGTGAAGCCCGGCGTGTCGTTGAAGTAGATCGGCCGCGTGCCCGAGATCACGAGCGACAGGCCCTTGAGCAGCATCATCATGCCGAGCGTCGCGATGAACGGCGGCACCTTCATCTTCGCGATCACGAAGCCCGACACGCAGCCCGACAACGCGCCGAAGCACAACGCGGCCAGGATGCCGAACGGCAGCGGCATCCCCCATTTCGTCAGCACGACGCCGGCCATCACCGCGCAGAACGTCATCAGCGTGCCGACCGACAGGTCGATGCCCGACGTGATGATCACGTACGTGCAGGCGACGGCGAGCACGCCATTGACCGCGGTGGCCTGCAGGATCGACACGAGGTTGTCGACTTCGAGAAAGTTCGGCGAACCGAAGCTGAAGAACACGATCAGCAGCACGAGGCTCGCGAACGCGAGCAGCTTCTGGCGCGCGGCGGGGTTGAAGAAGCGCGCGCGAAAACCGGGCGCGGCGGCCGGCGTGTCGCCGGAAGCGAGGGGCGGGACGGGATGCGTATCGTTGGACATGGTAAGCGTCTGAATCAGGACAATACGGTCGACTCGCGCTGCGTCGCGAGATGCATGATCTTCTCCTGCGTGGCGTCGGCCGCACGCAATTCGCCGGTCACGCGCCCTTCGCACATGACGAGAATCCGGTGGCTCATGCGCAGCACCTCGGGCAGTTCCGACGAGATCATCACGATCGCCTTGCCGTCGGCGGCGAGCGCGTCGAGCAGCTTGTAGATCTCGCTTTTCGCGCCGACGTCGATGCCGCGCGTCGGCTCGTCGAAGAACAGGATGTCGCAGTCGCGCAGCAGCCATTTCGCGATCACGATCTTCTGCTGGTTGCCGCCCGACAGCAGCCGCGCGGGCTGCGTGACCGACGGCGTGCGGATCGCGAGCCGCCGCACGTACGACTGCGCGGTGTCGCGCATCTTGCGCGCATCCAGGAACGCACCGCGATGCAAGAAACGGCGCATGCTCGCCAGCGCGACGTTGTTCTGCACGTCCATGCCGACCGCGAGCCCGAAGTGCTTGCGATCCTCGGACAGGTAGCCGATCCCGTGCCTCACCGCGTCGGCCGGCGTGCGGATCGTCACGGTGCGGCCGTGCACGCGAATTTCACCGGCATCGATCGGGTCCGCGCCGAACACCGCGCGCGCGACCTCGGTGCGGCCCGCGCCCATCAGCCCCGCGAAGCCGAGGATCTCGCCGCGCCGCAGCGTGAAGCCGACATCGCGGATCGCACGCCCGCGCGACAGCCCGCGCACCTCGAGCGCCACGTCGTTCGACGACGTATCGGGCGGCGTGCGCGCTTCCGTTTCGAGCTGGCGCCCGACCATCATCGAAATGATCGTCTCCATCGACGTGCCGGCCATCGGCACGGTCGCGACGTACTTGCCGTCGCGCATCACGGTCACGCGATCGGCGATCTGGCGCAGTTCGTCCATCTTGTGCGAGATGTAGACGATGCCGACGCCGTTCGCCCGCAGGTCGCGGATGATGCGGAACAACTCGCCGATCTCCGCGTTGTTCAGCGCGGCGGTCGGCTCGTCCATGATCAGCACGCGCGAATCGAACGACAGCGCCTTCGCGATCTCGACCATCTGCTGCTTCGCGACCGTCAGCCGGCCGACCGGCGTGCGCGGATCGAGATCGAGCCGCATCCGCCGGAAGATCGCGGCGGCATCGCGATTCAGCTTGTCTTCGTCGACGAACACGCCGAGACGGCCGCGCGGCTCGCGGCCGATGAAGATGTTCTGCGCGACGCTCAGGTGATTCATCAGGTTCAGTTCCTGATGAATGATGCCGATCCCGAGCGCCTGCGCGGCGCGCGGATCGGCGATCTTGACCGGATGGCCGTCCATCCGGATCTCGCCGTCGTCGCGCGGGTACACGCCCGCGAGGATCTTCATCAGCGTCGACTTGCCGGCGCCGTTCTCGCCCATCAGCGCATGCACTTCGCCCGCGCGCAGGTCGAAGCGGCAATCATCGAGCGCCTGCACGCCCGGGAAGCGCTTGCCGATGCCGGTCAATGCAATCAGCGGCGGCGCGAGGTTCGGGTGGAGATCGGGTTGCATCGCTCGCGGCCCTCAGCTGATCGCACGGTCGAGATGCGTATAGCCGCCGTCGACGAACAGCCACTGGCCCGTCGTGTGCGACGCGCGTTCCGACAGCAGGAACACCGTCGTGTCGGCGATCTCGTCGGCCGTCGTGAAGCGCCGGCCGAGCGGCACCTTGCCCGCGATCGCCGCGAGCTTCGTCTCCGGATCGTCGAAGCCGTCGATCCATTTCCGGTACAGCGGCGTCATCACCTCGGCCGGGATCACCGCGTTCACGCGCACGCCGTCGTCGCGCAACGCGACGGCCCATTCGCGCGTCAGCGCGAGCTGCGCGCCCTTCGACGCGCAGTAGCCGCTCGTGTTGCCCTGCCCGGTCACGGCCGTCTTCGACGAGATGTTGACGATCGCGCCGCGCGCCGCCTTCAGGTGCGGCACGCAGTAATGCGCCATCACGTAGTAGTGGACCAGATTGCGTTCGAGCGACGCGACGAACGCGTCGCGCCCCGCATCGAGCCCGATGCTGTCGTTGACGCCGGCGTTGTTGACGAGCCCGTCGAGCCGGCCGAATCGCGCGACGGTCCGCGCGACCGCGTCGCGGCACTGCGCATCGTCCTGCAATTCGACCGACACACACGCGGCGTTCGGCTGCTCGCGCGTGAGCGCGCGCCAGAACGCGTCGTCGGGCACGTGCCGCGCGAACACCACCGGTATCGCGCCTTCGCCGGCCAGCCGCATCGAGATCGCGGCGCCGATGCCCGACGCACCGCCGGTCACGATCACGACCTTGTCCTGCAGATTCAGATCCACTTCGCGTCTCCGTCGTTCATGTTGTCGGCACGCTCGATGCGTGTCAGCCGCGGAACCGGTACTGCTCCAGCGATTCGGGCTTCATCTCGATCGAGAAGCCGGGTGCCGTCGGCGGCAGGTACGCCGCGCCGCGCACGATGCACGGCTCGACGAAATGCTCGTGCAGGTGATCGACGTACTCGGTCACGCGCCCTTCCTTCGTGCCGGCAATGCACACGTAGTCGATCATCGACAGGTGCTGCACGTACTCGCACAGCCCGACGCCGCCCGCATGCGGGCATACGGGCAGCCCGTACTTCGCGGCCATCAGCATCACCGCGAGAATCTCGTTCACGCCGCCGAGCCGGCACGCATCGATCTGCACGACGTCGATCGCGCCGCGCGCGATGAACTGCTTGAACAGCACGCGGTTCTGGCACATCTCGCCGGTCGCGACCTGCACGGGCGCGATCGCCTTGCGGATCTTGCGATGCCCTTCGACGTCGTCGGGGCTGGTCGGCTCCTCGATGAACCACGGCCGCGCGAACGCGAGCTCGCGCACCCAGTCGATCGCCTCGTCGACTTCCCACACCTGGTTCGCGTCGATCATCAGCTTGCGATCGGGTCCGATCACTTCGCGCGCGATCGTCACGCGGCGGATGTCGTCCTCGAGGTTCGCGCCGACCTTCAGCTTCACATGGTCGAAACCGGCGTCCACCGCCTCGCGGCACAGCCGGCGCAGCTTGTCGTCGCTGTAGCCGAGCCAGCCGGCCGACGTCGTGTAGCACGGGTAGCCGTCGCGCTCGAGCGCCGCGATCCGCGCGGCCTTGCCGGGCGCCTGCCGGCGCAGCAGTTCGAGCGCTTCATCCGGCGTCAGGCAGTCGGTCAGGTAGCGAAAGTCGATCGTGCGTACCAGTTCCTCGGGGCTCATGTCGGCGACGAGCCGCCACAGCGGCTTGCCGACGGCCTTCGCCCACAGATCCCACACCGCATTGACGACGGCGCCGGTCGCGAGGTGGATCGCGCCCTTGTCGGGGCCGATCCAGCGCAACTGGCTGTCCGACGTCACGTGACGCCAGAAGCGGCCCATGTCCTCGCGAATCCAGTCGAGGTCGAGGCCGACGACGAGGTGACGCATCGCGTCGATCGCCGCGCAGCAGATTTCGTTGCCGCGCCCGATGGTGAACGTGAGCCCGTGCCCCTCGAGCCCGTCGCGATCGGTTTCGAGGACGACGTAGGCCGCCGAATAATCGGGGTCCGGATTCATCGCATCGGAACCGTCGAGCTGGCGCGAGGTCGGGAAGCGCACGTCGAGGACGCGCATCGATCGAATGATAGGCATGACGAACCGTCCGTAAAAGGAGATCAGGCCTGCACGGTGCGCTGGCGCTGCTCGCCGAGCCCGTCGATGCCGAGCGTGATCACCTGTCCGGCGCGCAGATAGACGGGCGGCTTCTGCCCGAGGCCGACGCCCGGCGGCGTGCCGGTCGAGATCACGTCGCCCGGCTGCAGGCTCATGAAGCGGCTCAGGTAGCTGATCAGGTGCGGCACGCGGAACACCATCGTCGCGGTCGTGCCGTTCTGGTAGCGGTGGCCGTCGACGTCGAGCCACAGCCGCAGCGCGTGCGGATCTGGCACTTCGTCGGCCGTCACGAGCCACGGCCCAAGCGGGCCGAACGTGTCGTTGCCCTTGCCCTTGTCCCACGTGCCGCCGCGTTCGAGCTGGTATTCGCGTTCCGACACGTCGTTCACGACGCAGTAGCCGGCCACGTGCGACAGCGCATCGGCTTCGTCGATGTAGCGGCCGCCCTGGCCGATCACCACGCCGAGCTCGACTTCCCAGTCGGTCTTCCGCGAGCCTCGCGGGATCTCGACGTCATCGTTCGGGCCCGAGATCGCGCTCGTCCACTTGCCGAACACGACGGGCTCCTTCGGCACCTCCATGCCCGACTCGGCCGCGTGGTCCGAATAGTTGAGCCCGATGCAGATGAACTTGCCGACGCGGCCGACGCACGCGCCGATCCGCGGCGCGCCCTCGACGCGCGGCAGCGACGACGGCGGAATGTCGCGCAGCCGCGCGAGCGACGCGGGGGTCAGCGCATCGCCGGCGATGTCGTCGATCACGCCGGACAGGTCGCGAAGGTGGCCCTGCGCATCGAGCAGGCCCGGTTTTTCATGGTGTTTGTCGCCAAATCTGAGCAGTTTCATAGCGTCGTCGGAACGGAAACGGAAAGTGAATGGGAAGGCGCGGTCAGTTTGACACGGTCAGTTTGACCAGCCGCCGTCGATCAGGTGGATCGCGCCGGTCGTGAACGACGCTTCGTCGGACGCGAGGTACAGCGCGAGCGCGGCCACTTCGTCGGCGCGGCCGATGCGGCCGATCGGCTGACGCGCGACGAATGCCTGGCGCACCTCGTCGGTCGACACGTGGCGCGTGCGCGCCTGGTCCGCGATGCGCTGCTCCAGCGACGGCGATTCGATCGTGCCCGGGCAGATCGCGTTGCAGCGGATGCCGCGCTCGACGAAATCGGCGGCGACCGCCTTGGTCAGCCCGATCACGGCCGCCTTGGACGTGCCGTAGACGAAGCGGTTCGGCACGCCCTTCACGCTCGACGCGGCCGAGGCCATGTTGATGATCGACGCGCCGCCGGCTTCGAGCATCGCGGGCAGCAGCGCGCGAATCAGCCGGTACATCGACGTGACGTTCAGGTTCATCGAGAACGCCCACGCGTCGTCGTCGCAGTCGAGGATCGAGCCGTGGTGCACGTAGCCCGCGCAGTTGAACAGCACGTCGAACGCACGTTCGCCCGCGGCGAGCGCCGCGACGTCGTTCGCATCGGTGACGTCGAGCCGCCGCGTGGCCAGCCGGGCGCCCGCGCGTTCGGCGTCGGCCTCGAGCCGCACGAGCGCGGCTTCGTTGATGTCGGTCGCCAGCACGTCGGCGCCCTCGCTCGCGAACCGCAGCGCGGTCGCGCGGCCAATGCCCTGCCCGGCCGCCGTCACCAGCGCGCGTTTGCCCTGCAATCTCATGAGCACGTCTCCCGAAAAAGCCGGCCACCCGTCGGCCGATTGGCACAAAGGACTAAAGGTCCAACCAATCATAGAAAGCAATCGCGCGTTTGTCACGAAATCGGGATTCAGTATTTACCCGGGCGGAGAAATCGGGCGGACGAAGAAAAATCCGGCGAAGACAAGTCCTAAAAATCCCGCCCGTAAATCGTACAAACCCAATACTGACAGGCCTCTCAGCCGAATCTTCGGGCTCGTCCCGCGCAGCTACTTCGCCAAACTGACAAAAAAGTCATGTTCGCGTCAGGGTCTCAACGGGATCAGCACGCCATCATGGCGTTGCCGGACCGCGCTTTTCACCCATCGCCTCTCCGCCCGCCTTCGATCCCTGCGGGCACTCCGTCCCCCGGCGATGGACACCGTGACTGGGCGAGCAGACACGGTGCGCGGGCCGATTTTCCGCCCCGGACTTCCCGTCCGGGGCGTTTTTGTCTGTGGTTTCCACGAAAATAAGCGTGGATTGTTTCTAAATCGGCAAAAGGTAATTTGAGCCAGACAGGATGTTTTTTCCGGTCACAGACGCTTACATTTAGCGCACCACTCATGGAAACCGCTACGGATTCGCCATCGGGTAGTGACATCCACTGCCAAGGCCGAAACCGCACGAGCTTTAGGAAACGGCAAAATGAAGGCCTCCAAATCCCTGCCTGTGCTCGATCCCGCCGACGTCCACGTCGAAATCCTCGAACGTTCCGATACGCTGCTCGTCGTCCGCTGGGTCGAGCCCGGCCGCTGTCACTACGGTGAACAGCGCTGGCGCCGCCGCTTCGCGCAACGCACCGGCACCTGCGCGCTGTCGCGCCAGGTCATCCATCGCGGCGACGAAGTGTTCCGCCCGGCCGAACGTCCGGCACCCGCGAATGCGGCCGCGATGATCTCCGCCGCCGAGGTGCTCGCGCTGGCCGGAAGCAGGTAAAACCTGCCGGCCGCGCGCCGGGGCTGGCCGCGCCACGCACTGCGCCCGCCCTAGAAGCGCCGGTCTAATTCCCCCGCTTGTCTGTCACGCCCGCCCGCACTATCGTTACACCACGCAATGTAACGATTACGTGCCGCGGCCGGTCGGCCGTGCCGATGGAGACAGACATGCATGCATGGAGCGCGCGCCACGTCCCGGCGCAGGGCGGCAAGGTCGCGGTCGTGACCGGTGCCAACAGCGGTCTCGGCTGGCAGCTCGCGGAAACGCTGGCCGCGAAAGGCGCGACGGTCGTGATGGGCTGCCGCGACGCCGCGCGCGCCGCCCGGGCGGCCGACGCGATCCGCCGGCTCCATCCCGACGCCCGCGTCGAGGTCGATCCGCTCGACCTTGCCGATCTCGCCTCGATCGCCCGCTTCGCGGGCGACGTCTCCGAACGCCACGGCCGCGTCGACATCCTCTGCAACAACGCCGGCGTGATGTTCCTGCCGCTGCGGCATACACACGACGGCTTCGAAATGCAGTTCGGCACCAACCACCTCGGCCATTTCGCGCTGACCGGCCATCTGCTGCCCGCGTTGCGCGCCGCGCGACGGGCGCGCGTCGTGACGATGTCGAGCGGCTTCAACCGCGGCGGCCGGATTCGCGTCGACGACCTGCGTGCCGAGCATCGTTACAACCGTTATCTCGCCTATTGCGACAGCAAGCTCGCGAACCTCGTGTTCGCGATCGAGCTGCAGCGCCGTTTCGAGCGCGCGGCGTTCGCGGGAATCAGCGTGGCCGCGCACCCCGGCTATGCGGCGACCAACCTGCAGTTCGCGGGCCCCGCGATGGACCGTTCGCCCGCGCGCGCCGCGCTGATGCGCGCGGCGAACCGTTATCTCGC